>JBDTKP010000085.1:0-18166 GCA_039935255.1 Gelidibacter sp.
GAGAGGTTAGTGCAGGCATGCTTAAAAGTCTTGGGATTAAAACTGTTATTTTAGGACACAGCGAGCGTCGTGCTTACTTCAACGAAACTGATGAATTATTGGCTAAGAAAGTTGATACTGCCTTAGCAAATGAAATGCGAATTATTTTTTGTTTTGGAGAAGAGCTAGGAGATCGTAAGTCAGGTAACGAAGGCGTTATTGTTGAAAACCAAATAAAGAATGCCTTATTTCATTTAGGCGCAGATGCCTTTAAAAATATTGTTTTGGCTTATGAGCCGGTTTGGGCTATCGGGACAGGTGAAACTGCAAGTCCTGAACAAGCACAGGATATGCATGCGTTTATTCGAAAAACAGTGGCAGATAAATACGGGAACGACGTTGCAAATAGTATTTCTATTCTTTATGGAGGCAGTTGTAAACCATCGAACGCTAAGGAGATTTTCTCTAAACCGGATGTTGATGGTGGTTTGATTGGTGGCGCAGCTCTCAATGCTGAAGACTTTTTTGCAATCGCAAATGCATTTTAATTTTAAATAAAAATCACTCTTTGTTGCATAGCACTTTTTCAGAGAAGTCCTGCTAAACATAGAGATACTCTAAATCATAAATCAAAAATGTCCAACACAATATATATCGGATATCAATTTAAGGTGGAACCTTTGCAACCTGGAACAGAAATCTTGATTGCAGAATTAGGCTATGCAGGCTTTGAAAGTTTTGTTGAAACTGATGAAGGCGTGACCGCTTATATCCAAAAGGACGAATGGAACGAAGATATTTTAGACGGTATTTATATCTTAAGTTCGGATGAATTTAAGATCAGTTATACTTTTGAAGATATTGAGCAGGTCAATTGGAATGAAGAATGGGAAAAGAATTTCAATCCTATTGTAGTTGATGAGAAGTGTTCCGTTCGTGCGCCGTTTCACGAAAAACCAGCAACTGACTACGATATTATTATCGAACCTAAAATGAGTTTTGGAACCGGCCATCATGAAACCACGCACATGATGATTCAACATATTCTAAAAAACGACTTTGAAGATAAATCCGTGTTAGATATGGGATGTGGTACAGGTGTTTTAGCTATTCTTGCCGAAATGAAAGGCGCCAAGCCTATTGATGCTATTGATTATGACAATTGGTGTTATTTGAATAGTATGGAGAACGTGGAGCGCAATAATTGCAGTCATATCACGGTTTTGGAAGGAGATGCCAATCTTTTGTTAGGCAAACGTTACGATATAATAATTGCTAATATTAATAGAAATATTCTTTTGAATGATATGGCAATTTATGCAGATGCGTTAAATGACAATGGACTTATGTTTCTTAGCGGATTTTACAAAGATGATATATCTGCCATAAATGAGGAATGTGAAAAATACAACCTTCACTTTATTGAAAACTTAGAGAGAAATAACTGGGTTGCATTGAAACTTCAGAAATATTTAAAATTAAGTTAAATTGAATTTATAGATGAAATACGCAAAAATTTAACATTTATATCTTCAAAAAACTAAAATGTGCGGTAAAGCCGTAATTTTCTTGCTTTATAATAAATTATATTTGCAATGATAATTATCATAATATAATACAGAATAGTGAAAAAGCGTGAATACTATTCTCAAAAATATTAGTCACAATTCACGTAAAATATTTTAGTTTAACTTAATTTCCTTAAAACAATGAAGAAAATAAAAATCGGGGCATTAGCTGGTCTGTGTCTTATGTTAAGTGTACAATCTTGTCAAAAAGAAGAGAGTGCAGTTGAAAACGTAGCGTCCGAAAAAATCGTATCGCCAGAACTTTTAGAAAAAATAGCAGCACTTGATTTAAATACGAGTGGTGTAAGAATGGTTGATTTCTTGTTACCAGATGGTACTACTCAAGAAAGGATTCAAGTAGAAGATGACATCTTTATGACCGAGAATGAAATCGATGCGATGAGAAAACCTGCTGCTGATGATGGTGGTATGTCTAGAAATTATCGCACTTATAATTTGGTAACGCAAGGTAGAGTAATATCTATAGTTGGATACACTGGAGGTGGTGGTCAAGGTCTTTCGAACAAGGAGAGAACCGCGTTGCAAAGAGCTGTAAATAATTACAATTCTTTAAGTAATGTTTCAATTTCCTTTCAACTTACTTTTAGCTCAGACTATGCTTCTAAAGATATGGTGGTTTACCACAATCCAAGCCAATCTGGAGCAGGTGGTTCTGCTGGATTTCCAAGTAATGGAAGACCTCATAAATTTGTACAAATTCATGGGTTGGAAAACTATAGTACCAATGTTGTACAGCACGTTATTGCTCATGAGATTGGACACTCTATCGGATTTAGACATACAGACTGGTTCAACAGAGCAAGTTGTGGTCAAAACTCAAATGAAGGTGTTGGTCAAATAGGCGCAGTTGACTTAGGAGGTAACAATCCGAATTCTTCAATAATGCTGGCTTGTTTCAGTGCTAATGCGAGTGGCAACTTTGGAGTAGATGACGTCAAAGCATTACAAAAGATGTATTAAAAATAAAGCACTCATTAATTTTAAAAGACTTTTATTCTATGAATAAAAGTCTTTTTTTTGTTAGAGAGATTTTCTTTAAATTTATAAAAAATTGAGCGATGAGCACGAAAGAGAAAATTCAAGAAGATTTAGACGTTGATACCTTAGAAAAAAACCAGAACGAGATTGTATTGCATAATGATGACGTCAATACATTTGACTACGTCATCGATACGCTGATATATGCTTGTGACCATACGCCAGAGCAGGCAGAGCAATGTTCCATATTAGTACATTACAAAGGTAAGTGTACTGTAAAAACAGGGTCATATGATGATTTGGAGCCACGTTGCACCATGCTTTTAGAAGCAGGTTTGAGTTCTGAAATAGTATAAAAACGGATCAATAAAAAACCTCTCAGGTTTTAAAACCTGAGAGGTTTGAGGTTTTAACTTTTCGCCTCCGCGATTCTGCAAGAGAATTCTCCCACCTTAGTTACAAGGTTGAAGGACAAACAAATTCCGTAATTGGCAAATCAGTTTTTTGTATGGCAGCAAATCCACCATCAACATCGACAAGATTATTAAATCCGCGGGCTTTTAAAATAGAAGCTGCAATTACTGAGCGATAACCACCAGCACAATGAATGTGGTAAGTTTTCTTAGAGTCTATCTGATTCATGTTTTCATTGATGAAATCCAACGCAAAATGTTGTACATCTTCCAAATGTGACGCTTCGTATTCCCCATCTTTCCTAACATCAAGAATATTGAGGTTTTCTGATTTTGCTTTATTAGCGAATGCTTCCGCAGAAATAGATTCCAAAGTGCTCACTTCCTTTCCAGCCGCTTTCCAAGCAGTAATTCCGCCTTCCAAGTAACCTAGAGTATTGTCGTAACCAACACGAGATAGACGTGTCACAGCTTCTTCACTTTGGCCTTCTGGAACAACAAGAATCAACGGTTGCTTCAAATCGGTAATCAAAGCCCCTACCCATGGCGCAAATTGGCCATTAAGTCCAATGAAAATAGAGTTTGGCACATGACCTTTAATGAAATCACTTTGTGTTCTTACATCGAGTACCATAGCGTCTTCATGATTGGCCATAGCTTCAAAGTTTTCTGGATCTAAGGGTACATTTCCAGTTTCCATAACCTGGTCAAAAGCTTCATATCCCGTTTTATTCATCATCGCGTTCTTGGCAAAATACTGTGGTGGAGGTGGCATACCATCTAAGACTTCTTTTACAAATTCCTGTTTGGTCATATCTGCACGCAGGGCATAATTTGTTTTCTTCTGATCGCCAATCGTGCCCACTGTTTCTTTGCTCAAGTTTTTCCCGCAAGCAGAACCTGCACCGTGCGCTGGGTAAACGATAATGTCGTCAGCCAAAGTCATGATTTTGGTGCGTAGCGAATCGAACAGCATTCCTGCCAAATCTTCTTTCGTTAAATCAGACTTAATAGCCAAATCCGGTCTGCCCACATCCCCTAAAAACAAAGTGTCTCCAGAGAAAACCGCGTGGTCATTACCATATTCATCGATCAGTAAAAAACTTGAGGACTCTAAGGTATGTCCTGGTGTATGGAGTACTTTTATAGTAATCTTCCCTAATTTAAAGATTTCACCATCTGTAGCAGAATGCATTTCATAAGAAGTTTCTGCTCCCGGACCAAAAACAATAGTCGCTCCAGTTTTGTTGGCTAAATCGACGTGTCCTGAAACAAAATCAGCATGAAAATGAGTTTCAAATACATATTTTATTTTTGCATTTTCCGCGTTTGCCTTATCAATATAGGGCTGAATCTCACGCAATGGATCAATAATAGCCACTTCGCCTTCAGACTCGATATAATAGGCACCCTGTGCCAAACAACCTGTATATATTTGTTCTATTTTCATGTTTAAAATTGATTTGCATTCCCGTGATATATTTAAGTTACATGTGGGAATCTGTTATTTATTTATGTTAGTTCAATACTTGAAACGTTTCTTCAATGCATCTGAATTTCAAAGATACAAAACGTTCAAAGTAAGTTATGTGACAAAAGTCACATTGCAAGTGGATTTCACGATACACGAGGTGGGAAGGAGGTGACGTTGATGAATTTGCAGTAGAAAATCCATCGTGGGATATCATTTTTTGAGATGGAAACTATAAACCCCATTTACTATATGATCCCATGCAAGACCAAATGTAAATGGGGTTTTATTATCCAAGAGTAGTTTGAACGTTATTTAGTGAGGCAGCTTATCTTTTAAGACACCATAGACGTAAGTGCCTAAAATTGCTGCTAAAATAACGATGAGCATTGTGAAAACACCTGTACCCACCAAGATGTACATTGGTCCTGGGCAAGCGCCAGATAGTGCCCATCCTAAACCGAAGAGCGTACCACCTACAATATAGCGTGTCAAGCCTTTTTCTTTATCAGGGACGTTCATCAAGCCTCCTTCAATATTTTTAAACTTGAGTTTTTTCGTAACCAAGAGTAATAAAATCCCTGTAGTAATCGCAGTACCTATAATGCCGTACATGTGAAAGGATTCAAAACGGAACATTTCATAGATACGATACCAGGAAACCGCTTCTGATTTTACGAGAATGATTCCAAACACAATGCCGACGAGTAAAAATTTTAATAACTTCATCTGTATATATTTATTGTTTTTTTATGTCAGATGCTAGGTCCAAATTAACGTTTGGCTAATTTAAGATTTGCAAATGTTCATATTATGTTAACCAAAAATTATTGGGAATAATAAGTGAACCATAATCAGTCCACCAAGAAAAAAACCGATCACTGCGATTAAAGAAGGTAATTGTAAACTGCTTAAACCGGTAATGGCGTGGCCCGAAGTACAACCGCCAGCGTAACGTGTTCCAAAGCCTACCAAGAAACCACCACTAATCAAAATGGACAATCCTTTAAGGCTCAAAACAGCATCCCAGCTAAATAATTCAGAGGGTAGCAAGCTTTTTCCGGCGTTGTCAAAACCTAACTGGGATAAACTTTCCACCGTTATAGGGTTTAAATCGATATTCACGGGGTGGGATAGTAAAGTGCTGGCAATAAATCCGCCAATCACCGCACCTAAAACGACGACAAGATTCCATCTTTGCGATTTCCAATCAAAGTCGAAAAATTTTGTTTTTTTACCCGCTCCAGCAATGGTGCAAAAGGTTCTAAGGTTAGAAGACATACCAAAAGTTTTCCCAAAATAAATAAGGATAAACATAATCATGGCAAGTAGGGGCCCAGATACATACCAGGGCCAAGGTTGTAATATAAATTCCATTAAATAACTTTTTTGCGAAGATAAGCGTAGTAATTGAGTTGGTTGGTGATATTTGTTACTTAAAAATCGAGAACCTCAATTCTGTTTCGGCTTAGCTTTATTTTCTGTTCATTTTCCAGCTGCTTCAACAATCTCGAAATCACGACACGCGAGGTGTTTAAATCTTCCGCAATCTCTTGATGGGTTTTTGAAATAGTTTCAGAGGCATTCAATTTAACATGATCTGTTAAATATTTGTAAAGACGTTCGTCCATTTTCATAAAAGCCAAAGTGTCTATGGTTTCCAGCATTTCGTTAAAACGGATCTGATAACTTTGTAAAATAAAGTTACGCCAACTTTCATTGGAGTTGAACCATTCGGACATTTTTTCATTGGGAATCATGATGACGCTAGAATCTTTGTCAGCTACCGCTCTAATTTTACTTCTTGATTTTTCCATGCAACAAGTTAAGGACATGGAGCAGGTGTCTCCCCTCTCTAAAACGTACAAAAGAAGTTCACTGCCAGTGTCGTCTTCACGTAATACTTTGATAAGACCATTTAAAAGTAACGGGACGTGGGTAAGATTTTGTCCAATATCCACAATGATGTCATCTTTTTTAAAATGCTTGATTGTGCCAAAAGTGGCTATGTTGTTGATGATAGATTCATCAAAATAGTGAGCAAAATGAGTTAATAGATTTTCCTGTATCATACTTCAAAAATAAACATTTTAAAATTTGAAATAAATTGTTTGGTGTTATTTTAATAAAAGTGTTATATTTGCACCCACTTAAAAAGGCCTCGTGGCGCAACTGAATAGCGCACTTGATTACGGCTCAAGAGGTTACTGGTTTGAATCCAGTCGAGGTCACGAATAACTATTATAATAAGAAAAAACGCCAAGTTTACTTGAGCGTTTTTTTGTTTATAATAGTTTCAAAGCGGAGCTTTTTGGATGCGCGAATCTATTGCTTGAGTTACAGCGACTTCGCCAAGTTTAATTGAGCGTTTTTTCGTTTAAAATGGTTTTAAAGCGGAGCTTTTTGGATGCGCGAAGCGAATCTACTTCTTGAATTACCACCACTTTAATAAGTTTATCTGATCGTTTTTACGATTATAATAATTTCAATTCCGAAGTTTTACGAGGAGTTTTACTTGATTAGTGCCACTAATCAAGTGGACAACATTTTTATAATGTTCTAGAAATAATCAAATAACAATGCATTCCATTTCCTACACCCATTAATTAACCCCCAAATCTCACAGATTTCTTTGGATACAATATCGACACGATATAAATCGTTAAAACCGCGAGCGGAAAAGAAATCAACGCAGGGTTCTCTAATTTATGGATCGCATTGGCAGAATCTAAACCGTAGCGATCCCACATGGTAGGAGAGGTCAGGATAATGGCTAATGACGAAATAATGCCCACAACGATGGAGGCCGCAATCCCTTTTGCTGAAGTTTTTTTCCAGAATAAAAGAAATAATATGGCAGGAAGGTTTGCCGATGCCGCAATGGCAAATGCCCAGCCCACCAAAAATGAGACGTTCATGCCTTTAAAAGCCATCCCTAAACCAATGGCAATCACCCCTACTGCTAAAGCAGCAATCTTTCCTGCTTTCACTTTTTTCTCATCATTGAGATTCTTTTTCAAATAAACATCCATGAAGTCGTGCGCGATGGCACCTGAGGATGCTACGATCAATCCGGCAACAGTCCCTAAAACGGTAGCAAAAGCGACGGCGGAAATCACAGAAAACAACACCACCCCAAAGGCGCGTGCCAGAAGCGGTGCCGCCATATTGCTCGACTCCACGTCCATGACGCCATTTACAGCCGCTCCCAGTCCCATATAGAACGTAAGGACATAAAAGGCCCCTATCGCCGCAATAGCAAGTATGGTTGATTTTCTTGCATCTCTTGATGACTTAACGGTGTAGTATCGAATCAAAATATGCGGTAATGCCGCAGTACCTAGAAATAAGGCCAGCATTAAGGACACAAAATCAAGTTTGCTCCAGATACTCGCGCCTTTTCCTATTTTATATTTTAAGCCAGGGAGCATGAAATCTTTTCCAGAGGTAATGTTCTGATAATAAACGGAGACGTTTTCGCCATTATCCAAAAATTTAACTTCCGCAAAGCGAACCAATTCGCTTTTTTCTATAATAGATAAATATTCAATAGGTCCCACAGGCCCCGTTTTTTCTACGCTTTTTCCGTCAACTACAATCTTTGACAGATGACCTACTTGAAAAAAATTGGCATTTTCTTTAGGTTCACCGTTATATAATTGTACCCCGCTTTTATCCTCGGAAATAGACACTGTTTCTTTAAGTGTGTACTTTTGATGGTCTAGCACCAAATGAAACCATCTGGCAATCCCGCCCTTCTTTAGTTTAACGAAATCGTTCCCTTTTTCTTCAACTTGCGAGACTACATCCCAATCGGCAACGCTGATCACTTTTTTACCGGACATCTGCGGAGATAGTTGCATGAATTTATGATGTTCCTGGTTTTTATGCTCAGGATTAAGGGTAAAGCCGTTCTTTAAAATATAAACGGTGAGAATGGTTGACAGTATAATTAGTAAGCCGCCTTTTAGAAACTGTACATAGGTTGTTGAGGTCATGCCTGCGCTAGCGACAATGACAATCACAATAACCCCAACGATTAATACACCCACCCAATGTGGCAAGCCTAGCAAGGGTGTTACCAAATCGCCCGCGCCCACCATTTGGGGAATCAGATAGAAGATGGAAATCATCAAAGTACTAAAAGAAGCAGCCAAAGTAATACCTCTAGAATTGAATTTAGAATTTAAGGCATCGGTGAATGTGAATTTTCCCAGCTTTTTAAAGGGTTCAGCAATCAGAAAAAGGGCGACCACCCATCCTGCCAAAAAGCCTATGGCGTATAAAAACCCATCAAATCCAGAAATCGCGATCATCCCACAGATGCCTAGAAAAGAAGCCGCGGAAAGATAATCTCCTGCAAATGCAATCCCATTGACCGCCCAATGAATTTTACCTACAGCAGCATAGTAGGAAGCTGCTGATTTTGTTTTTCTTGCGAAATAAAAAGAAAGCCCTAATACCAAACCAACGAAAAACACAAAGAAAATCAGTGCCGTATAAGAAACATCGTAGATCATAGTGGCGCGTCGTTTTTATTGGCTGCTCCACCATTCATCTGATCTTCATAGCGGGAGCATAAAAAATTATAAAGCATACCCAAAAGTACCGCGAACAGAATAAGTCCAAAACCATAAAAAATGGCCAGATTTAATCCTCTAAAAATTTCATAGGCCAATAGCTCATAATTCAGCACGCCAATCGCAACGAAACCTGCATATAAAAACAGGTAAATAAAAAAGAATTGGATGCCTAATTTAGCTTTTTTTTCGGAGGCAAGATCCTCATCCTGGACAGGTGGTAGATTTTCATTCATAGGTTTTAAATACATTGATTAATTTAAAGTATGCGCTCTGAGAGTGTTAAAATGACTATTTTAATGTGATATATGCTGGTGTTTATATTTTACTCTAGTAAACTTACAATAATACTTTGAGGAATTTAATAAAATAGGGTCAACTCTTTTTAGGGTCAAATCCTTCGCAATGAAACACTTATTTCCGCTCAAGAGCGGTCGTCTTATCCTCTATAAACTCATTTTTGAACAAAATATCAGATAAAAGTGGTTTTTAGTAATCTGAATTATCTTGAAAGTAACATTGCTTGGTGACTTCAATAGAGTGGACTTGTCGTTCAGCTCTAACCTGTCGGATTCAATGATGTCGCGACCTGCAAAAATTAACCTTTATGGTCTGATAAAAGAGGTGATCCGCTAGGATATAAAAAGAGCTGCCATTTTATTAATGACAGCTCTTTTAAATAATTTAAAAAAACAACAATTGTTTAGTTGATTTGTGAATTTGATTGAATTTCAGATAAAGGTATGGGTAGATAGGCATGAGATGCCGTATTAAAATTCGTTCTTCCTGCAGCTTGCATCGCTTGGTCTAGCATTCCCCATCTACGTAAATCAAAGAATCGAACAGACTCCAATGTCAACTCCATAGTTCTTTCATGGATAATTTGAGCTTTAACATCAGCTTGTGAGGTAGCCGTTATTGCAGGCATATAACCATGGATTTCTCTTACTTTATTAATGATAGGAATGGCTTGAGCTGTTGCTCCAGTTTCATTTAGAGCTTCCGCGTACATTAGCAATACGTCAGCATAGCGCATTAATACTACATTCACACCGACATAGCTATTATTGGAGACGTAATTTGGTAACCATTTTCTAAAATAAGCCGCGTTATCATTGGTGTCTCCGTAAGTGTCGGTCATTAAAAGATCCCATGTGCTGCCCTGCATTTGATTGGTATTTGTATTATTATAAAAGGGATCTTTAAAATAAAGTGAACCATAGAGTCTATTATCATACAAACCATTACTAGCAATCATCCCTTCTCTTTTCATTTCGTTTACAACAGTCATTGTGGCTGCAATACCGCCCCATCCGCCAATGGACCAATCGCCTACGAAAGCATGCAACCGCGTTGAATTATTAGATGTCGCATCCGCAGTTTTAAACTGAAGTTCAAAAATCGATTCACTATTATTTTCATTTTCTCCATTAAATAAACTTAGGTAATCAGACTCTAAGGCGTAAGTGCCAGCGGCGCCATCAACAATAGATTTAAACGCCAGTGCTGCATTGTCAAAATCACTCGCTTCCGCAGATGTAGCCTCTCCAGCTTTATACATGTATGCTTTTCCTAAAAAAGCCAAAGCAGCGCCTTTAGTTGCTCTTCCGGGTTCAGAGTTCTCCACTGTTTTTAACATGTCAGCAGCTTGTTTGAAATCGGCAATGATGACTTCCCAAGATTCAGGGCGAGATGATAAAGGTTTATCTAAGGTTTCGTTGGTAATCAATTCCGTTCTTAAAATAATTTGTTCATATAGCGTTAATAATTTGAAATGATAGTAAGCTCTTAAAAATGTCGCTTCGCCTATAATTTGTTGTTTTTCGACATCTGAAATTTGATCAGCGGTCATTGCTCCAACTTTGGTAATGACCTGATTTGAGAAATTCAATCCTTTGTAGTTAGTGGTCCAAATCACATCTAAGAATGTATGGCCATTGGTGTAGTTGAAATTGAATATAGACATCCAATGCGAATAGTTACTGGCATCTGGTCCTGGTAAAGCGTAATCAGATCTAAAATATTCTACAACGGGTCTTCCTTCTTGCCATCCATCCCAAAAATCACTTCTGGATTCCAATTCTGAATAGGCTGCTACTAAACCAGATTGCGCATCTTCGGCATTTCTCCAAAAGCTATCTGAGGTCAATTGGTCGGGCGATGTTTGCTCTAAAAACTCTTCATCACTGCATGATGTTGAGATTGTTAGTATAAAAGCAACAATAGCGAGTTGATATAAATTTTTCATTTTGTTATTTTTAGTGATTCTTAAAATGCAAGTTGTACTCCAAAAATTATGGATTTATATTTTGGATATAAATTATTATCTATACCTCTAGATAATACGCTTCCTCCAACTTCTGGGTCTAAGCCAGAATATTTAGTAAATGTAAATAGGTTCTGTCCAGTCAGGTAAATTCTGAATTTATCGACTTCTAGAGATTCTAAAATATCAGTGGGTAAGGAGTATCCTAACTGTATGGTTTTGATCCTTAAATAATCCCCCTTTTCTAAAAATCGGGTGGATGCCCTGCTATTTCTATTAGGATCACCCAATATGGCTCTTGGAATATTTGTATTGGTATTTGTGGGGGTCCAAGCATTGGCAGCTTCTGCTCTGAAATTCCTGCCTGTATCTAAACTTAGCAATCTAAAATCATTGCCATTGTATATCTTGTTGCCACCCACACCTTGGAAAAACACGTTTAAATCAAAACCCTTATACTCTGCAGATAGACTTAGGCTATACTCATATTTAGGAATTGCTGTGCCTTGGTAGGTTTCATCTTTAGAATCTATTTGACCATCACCATTTTGATCAACAAATTTAATATCGCCTGGAGATGCGTTTGGTTGCGCTCCATGAGCATCTATTTCAGCCTGAGTTTGGAAAATGCCATCTGCTACTGGTAAAAAATAAGCGCCAGGCTCATAGCCTACTTGCGTTTGGTTTACAAAATGGTCTGACCCAAATAATAAACCGATGCCATATAATTTTTGATTGGCGTTACTTAATCGTGTCACTTCACTATGCACGGTTGTAAAGGTTCCAAAAGCTGAATAATGCACGGCAGTGTCTTTATTGACGTAGCCTAATTCAAATTCTAATCCGTTATTTTCAAATTCACCGACATTGACTATGGGATTGTTTACACCGCTGGATGGCGAAACTTCTTTGATAATAAGCAAATCTTGGGTAGTGGTTTTGTAGTAATTAATAGAACCTTTTAACTTATTGGCTAGTGAAGCAAAGTCTACCCCAAAATTTGAAGAGGTATTGGTTTCCCATTTTAAATTGTCATTCTGCAAATCGCGTGCAATACTTCCCAAATAGGAGGTTTGTGGACTGCCAAACACGTAACCGCCACTATCACGATCTTTTCCTTGAGCAATGAGTGCTATGTAATCATAGTACCCTAAAGCACTGTCATTACCAGCTTGTCCCCAGCTATACCGTAATTTTAAAAAGTTGAAAAGATTTTGATCTTGCATAAAATCTTCATCTGTTATTTTCCAACCCAGAGCGAAAGACGGAAACGTTCCATACTGATTATTCTTTCCAAATTTTGAACTCCCATCTCTACGGACACTTGCTTGTAATAAATAGCGATCATTGTAAGCGTAATTAATTCTCCCAAATTGTGATACTAAAGCGTATTGCGCATTAGTCCCTTGAGCAGAAAAAGTGCCATCACCAAATGCATTCAACGTATTAAACCCAGGGTCGAGGATCGTAGCTGGTACTTTATTTCCATCTTCATCAAATTTATAGCCTTCTGCCTGCACAAAGGTTTCTTTAAAGGGTTCAGAAATCCGTTGATACCCAGCCAATAAATTGATAGAATGCTTCTCAATGACAAATTGATAATTAAGGGTGTATTCTTGATTTAACCTTTGGAACTCACTGTTGTACTCAGAAACAAAGGCAAACTCATTTTGCGGGTTGTCATCAATATCCCTTACTTTAAATGCTGGGTGGAAGGCATAGGTGTACGTGTCTCTGTTGGATAAAGAGAAATTTGCGTTGGCATTTAGACCTTTGATTATTTCATAGTTAAAGCTCACATTTCCTAAAAAATACTTCAATTTTGTGTAGCCATCAAGAATCGCATCTTCACCAACTGGATTTCGATGATCCGGCAAATCACCACTTCGGTAACCATATCCTGATGGTTTGGAGGCATCCAGTACGGGTATCAATGGGGATATAAAATAAGTTTCTCTAAGTGAGAACTTAAAATCTTCTTGATCTGTCTCCGTATAATTTAAACTGGTGTTGATTTTTAGTTTCCCTTTGGTCATTCCCACATTGGCGTTTATTCCTTTTTTTGCAAATCCAGAACCTATTAGCACGCCTTTTTCGTCGGCATAACTACCTGCTACGCTATAATTTATATTGTCAGATGCGCCACTTACTCTAACGTTCAACAAATTTAACTGACCAGTTCTGTGAGTTTCGTCAATCCAATTGGTGTTCACATGGGGAGGATTTTGAACATACTGAGGTAAACCGGCACCTGCATTTTCATACATTTGTTTATGAACAGCAACATACCCTTCAGCATCTAATAGGTTCATGTCTTTTCTTGACGAATTAGAACTGAGGGAGCTTTCAATTTCAATGCGTGGTTTGCCTGATTTGCCTTTTTTGGTGGTTATAATGATGACCCCATTCGCAGCTCTTGTACCATAGATTGCACCAGAAGAAGCATCCTTTAACACTTCTATCGATTCAATATCGTTTGCATTAAGAAAATAGGGATCAGCTTGCACACCATCCACAATATAAAGCGGTTGATTATTTCCAAAACTTCCAATACCTCTAATTGTAATATCGGAGGTAGCGCCAGGGCTTCCTGATGACGACGTTACAGTAACACCAGCTACTCTCCCTTGTAGTGCATCAACCGGATTTGTTGTGACTACTTTGGTCAGGTCTTCACTCTTAACGGAGCTAATGGCCCCGGTGACGTCGCTTTTCTTTTGAGTACCATATCCAACAATGACTATTTCATCCAAATCCTCCATGTTTTCTTGTAGGGTAAGATTGATGGTCGTTTGATTGCCTACCGTAATTTCTTTGGTTGTAAAACCCATGAAACTGAAAACTAATACGGTTTGACTATTTGGAACTTCAATAGTGTAGTTGCCGTCAAAGTCTGATTGTACGCCGACGGTCGGAGTGTTTTTAATAATGATAGCCGCTCCAGGAACGGGAATTCCAGAATTGTCTACAACTGTTCCTTTCACAATAATGCTTTGTGCATATGAATTTGTCACAAATCCAAAAGACACAAACACAAAAAGCAATAAAAACAGAGCGTTTAAAGAGCGATTTTGATTTTTAGATTGCGTTTTTCTCATTTTAATATTTTATTTGTAGTTAGCATCAAACTCAGTTTTAACTTAAGTTTAAGATTACCAAATATTAAGTTTTTTTGAGATAAAACATCATAAATCACCTTTACTTGACCTTTACAATCTGCAAATACATCATTGTTTGCAAGCGTTCATTGAATAATAACCAATTAAAGAAGAAGCTCGCTGCCATAATGATAAAAGCCAATATCGAGGGGCTTTTGTGAGCTATATGAATGTTTGAAAATGCTAGTAGTAACTTTATAAATTAGATGTTTTCCAGAAAAGTAACAAGATTGTCTTTGTTATCTAAACCTAGTTTTTTTCTTAGCCGATGTCTTCCAATTTCTACTGAATTTACAGAGATATTATTAATATTTGCTATTTCTTTGGAGCTCAATTTGAGCTTAACTTGCACTGCAAGTTGTACATCTTTATCCGTTAATTGAGGATGCTTTTCCTTGATTTTAAACAAAAAATCACTTTGCAAAGTTTCTATATTTGCATGAAATCGCTGAATGTCTTCATTGAAATCAAATTTAAAAGTGTACTCCTTTATGAGCGTATTAATGTTTTGTTTGAGCAAATTTAAATCAGTGAATTTTAAATTTCTTAAAGATTTAGTGAGCTCTTTATATATCGCGGTACGTTGAGAGATAAATAAAGCAAGGTTAGTAAGTTCTTTCGTCCGGAAATCCAGTTTGTGTTCCAGATTCTCTTGTAATAACGATTGTGATTTTAGTTTTTCTTTTGAAAGTTTATGGTTTTGCAGATAAAGCGCTTTTTTCTTTTTGATGTTATTCCAAAGTGAGACGATTACCAGAATTCCTATGATTGTCAGTAATATAGAGCCAACAAGTAAAGATTTTCTTTTTTGTGCCTCTAGGTTTCTTTCTTGTTCTAATAATTTAACTTCAGATTCACGTCGTTCAGCCTCATACAAAATCCGCATTTCAGCTAATTTTTCGCTTTTATTACTTGAAAAAACTTCAGAGCTTTCTTCTGTATGTTTTACATAATACTTAAAGGCCTCTTTATAATTCTGTTTTGCCAAATAATAATCAGACATGATTTTATCGTTCTCTAAAATCAACTCCTTATTATTACTTAAGGTTGCGATAATAGCCCGCGACTTATCTAATAATGAATAGCATTCCTCAAAATTTTTAAGCTTTAAATAGACAATTGCGAGATCATGGAGAATATAAACTTTTTTGTGTTCGTATTTAATTGCGTTGGTAATCTCCAACGCCGACTCTAAGAATTTCTTAGCTAAATCGAGTTCATTAATTATACGATAACAGATGCCCATGTTTTTCATGGTTTCTGCAATTCTGTCTTTATTTTTGGAACCATTTATGAGTTCTAAGGATCTTTTGAAAAAAGATAACGCCAAATTACAATCACCTTTACTCTCATGGATTAATCCGATACTGTTGTAACTATAGGCGATCCGTTGTTTGTCACCTATCTTTTCATGTATTCTTAAGGTTTCCGTATGATATTCTAAGGCTTTATCAAAATACCCAATATCATAATACAACCACCCCAATGTTCTTAAGGTAAAGGCGAGATCGTAATCGTTGCCGATTTCTTTTCTGATTTCTAAAGATTGTAATCCAAATTGTAACGCTTTATCATAAATGTCATTAAAGAGATAGCCTTGACATAAGTTTATAAGTGCTAAACCTTCCTGACTTTTATCTTTAAACTCAATTGATAATTGTAAGGCTTCCGATCCATATGCTATTGTTTTATTGGGATCGATGGCCCAATATATTTCAGCAATTCTATTTAATAAAGGCATTTTATTGACGCTTTTGGAGGTCGGTAAAATGGTTAGCAAACTATCCAATTCAAACTGCGAATCGCTAGGATTTTCATCCCAGATGTTCGTCTGTTATTGTGTTGTAAAACAGATTGAAATAAAGGTAATAAGAATGAGATGCGTGAATTTGTTCATTAGAGGAAATGTTTAAATACAAAGCAATGCTCTACTATCAGAAAGATTTGCACATATTCAAATATCGTAATTATTTATATATTTATTTTTCTAAAAACCGAATTTGTAAGGTCAAGTAAAGGTGAAAATTCATTTAATGGTGATAAAAAATCGAAATTTGCTAGTCCAGAATTTGTAACTATATAATAATTTGAAACGCATATAATGATGTATCTGAAAAATATAATTAAACAGATGTTTGTTTTTGGCTTGCTATTTAATTTGAGTTGTAAGGACTCTGAAAAATCTTTAAAAATTGATGAGACCTATAGTTTCTTAAGTTTTAGCGAAAATATTTTAGATTATCATAGCACCCCTAAAGATGCTTTTGACAGGTCGGGTTTAATGTTTTCTGATCAAGGCGCTTGGTTTGCCTATGGCATGCATAAAAAACCAAGTGAATCCATTGGTTTTTCAGGACCTTTTGTAATGACTCAACAAAATGGGGTTTGGTTAAGTACTTCGTTTATGAATGCTGTCGTGAAAGTTAATGATAGCGACGCGTTTTTAACACGAGATAAGTCTTCTAGTTACTCTAGTCATTTAGAAAACCGGTATTCTGGTAATTCTATAACAGTGGATGAAATATTGGTGTTTAAAAACGGACACACGGCTTTAATTCAGACTAAAATAAAGAACCTTGGTGAAGACACAATTGATGTAGAAGTGCGGTGGGGACATGCGCCTATTTTAATTGACGGTATTCTATTGTCGCAAAACGATAAGACTATCCAAATAAACTCCACAAAAACTAATGCCAAAGGCTATTTAAGTTTTCCAAAAAACACGACTGTTGAACTCGTTGATAGTTTACAATATAAAGCACAAACCATTTTAAGCATAAAGCCCAACGAAACCAAAGAAATTGTTGTAGCACAGACTTTTATTTTTCCTGAATACTCTTGGGAAGAAGAAAGACAGCAAATCGAAAATAAAGCTTTTGATTCGATTTTCACTGCTCGAAAACATGAAAAAGATACGCAGTTAAAAGCACTTATTGAAAATAGGAAACCTGAATTTAGGGATGATAAATATGCTGAGGTTTTAGCCAAAGCACATCTGACCTTACAAAATAATTGGCGTATCCCTGCAGGAGAGCTTAAGCATGAAGGCTTATTTCCGAGTTACCATTATATAGGGTTTCATGGATTTTGGGCATGGGATTCCTGGAAGCATGCTGTTGGCTTGGCTTATTATAATGTCGATTTGGCTAAAAACCAAATGAGAGCGATGTTTGATTTTCAGAGCGATGATGGATTTGTAGTCGATTGTGTGTTCCGAGACACCACCATTGAAGCACATAATTATCGCGATACCAAACCACCGCTTTCTGCCTGGGCGGTATCTAAAATCTATGAAAAAGATAAGGATATCGAATTTGTGAAAGAGCTGTATCCTAAAATTAAAAAGTACCATGAGTGGTGGTACGACAAACGGGACCACGACCAAGATGGCTTGTGCGAATATGGTTCTACTGACGGAACAGTAATCGCGGGAAAATGGGAAAGCGGTATGGACAACGCCATTCGATTTGATGATTCTAAAATTCTTAAAAATGCCGAAGGTGCATACTCTCTTGATCAAGAAAGTGTCGATTTAAACGCGTATTTGTATGCTGAAAAACTGTATTTAAGTGAACTCGCCGCGATTATAAGTAATTTAGAAGACGCGAATATTTTTAAAACGGATGCGGAACTATTAAAACAGAAAATCCAACAACAATTCTATGATCCTGAAGACGGTTGGTTTTACGATACTAATCTCGAGGGAGATACTTTCATTAAAGGTGCAGGAAG
>JBDTKP010000086.1:0-6839 GCA_039935255.1 Gelidibacter sp.
CTTGTCTTGATCAACAAACGACTTCTCATAAAAAACCTATTAGCTCACAACGATGAGAACAGTTTCTATGACAAGAAACGGCAGATTGATATTGGAGAAAAGGAAGGGAAAGCCAAGTTTTTAAAACACATTTGTGCGCTAGCTAACAGTAATCCTAAAAACAACTCTTATATCGTTATTGGGGTAGAAGATGAAGACAGCAGCGTTACTGGCGTTGATTTTTTTGATGATAGCAAAATCCAAAACTTGATTAATGCCTATTTGACTAACCCACCCATTGTGCAATATGAGAATATTCCTTTTCCGCATTTGCCGGATGATAAGGTGGTGGGTTTGGTAACCATCCGACCTATTGATGGTTTGACGTCATTAAAAAAGAACATTTGGAAATATTATGGAGGCTCCGTCTTTTTCAGGGATGGAAGTATAAGCATGCCCAAAGTTTTTGATGTGGAAATTAAGGATGTCAATTCAAAAATTGTTGAAGCCATTGAGAAACACTCACAAAATAATGTTCAATACACGCTTGATGGCGTTTTCGATTTTTTAAATAAGCGGAAAGACTATCATCCCAAGTACTTGGTGTTTAAGGAGTATTTTGTGCTCTGCTGGGCTGGTCAGAAAAAAGTTTACAAAGAAGAGGTCTTTTATAGCCGGGTAGATATTGAGCTCATCAACGAACAAGTCCGATTGTTTTTCTCGACATTGGATGAAGTGACCATAGCCTATGACGAGGATTCCTTTAATATTGTGGAGTACGTCAGCTTAGGGCTGCAAAATACCTATAAATATTATCCTCTGGAGGAAACTCGTATTACGTTTAGCAACAATGCTACCTATCATTTAGAGACAAAGTTGCTTTTCGAAGCGCCTCAGTTTGATAAAAAAGTACTACATCATATTTATAATGCGAACAATGCTATTTTGGAAAAACTCAAGAAAGGTTTGAAACTTAATATTAGTGAAGCGCAGGATTTAAAAAATTTACCAGCAACCTACCTCATATGTTATCTTAATTTATTCCATGATGCCGTCGATAAACTTATTGAAGCTAAACCGTTCTTAAAAGACTACAGTCAAGAGTTGTATGACAAATATAAAGAGTCTTTACGTATTTTAAGAAAAGTGAAATACAGTTAGAAGTGTTCGGGTTTATTCTTATGATAATGCGTTTTATCGAACTTTTAGAACGCTAGCTGCCATTCATACATATTTTTTTGCTAATCACAGCTTTTTGTAATGTGTTTTCAAATAATAGAAGCATCTTTACAGTGCTATTAATCAATTACATATAATCCCGCTTCTCCCGATAATAGTTCGGCATTGAGGTGGGGTTTTTTTTGGATGCGCTTTGTCGATGTTTCCCTATTGAACATGAATGACCACTAAGATCAAATTTAAAGTTGTATTTCATCGTGTTTTTTGAACTAGAACTACCACTCATACAGGTTTTTTGACCAATTATAGTTTTTAATACGACGGTTCAAAGAATAGTAGCATTTTTACGGTGCTATTAACTAATTACACAAAATCCTGCTTCTCCCGATTATGATTCGGCATTGAAGCAGGATTTTTTTTGTTGTCTATTTTGTCGCTGTTTCTAGACGCCAATTGCACAAGTTATTTTCCGCAGTTTTCAGGAATTTGGTGCTGCTTAAATTGGCATTTGCAAGTTTATTTTTTTGAATTTTCAGCTTGAGCTTTATGCATAAACTCCTCACATTTTTCTACCATGTTTTTGCTTCCGCAGATAAATGGAATACGTTGATGAAGTTCAGTAGGTTGAATGTCTAAAATACGTTGAAAACCATCGCTGGCTTTTCCATTGGCTTGTTCAGCTAAAAAAGCCATAGGATTACATTCGTAGAGCAGACGTAATTTTCCGTTTGAATTTAAGGAGCTTTTCGGGTACATATAAATACCGCCCTTGATCATGTTTCTATGAAAATCAGAAACTAATGAACCAATATACCGCGAGGTGTATGGTCGATCATCTTCTTCCATTTGGCAGTATTTGATATAATTTTTCACGCCTTGTGGAAAGTGAATGTAATTGCCTTCATTAACCGAGTAAATGCGGCCGTCTTCAGGAAAAGACATGTTAGGATGTGACAAATAAAACGTGCCAATGGCAGGATTGAGTGTAAAGCCATTAACGCCATCACCTGTGGTATAAACAAGCATGGTTGAGGTACCATACACCACATATCCGGCGGCTACTTGCTGGCTTCCAGGTTGTAGAAAATCCTCAATGGTTACTGGAGTTCCAATAGGAGTCACGCGTCTGTAAATAGAGAAAATTGTACCAACGGATACGTTTACATCAATGTTGGAGGAACCATCCAAAGGATCAATTAAGACGATATATTTATTCTGGTAATTGTTGTCTTGACTATTGATTGCAATAAAATCATCTTCTTCTTCACTGGCAATACCACAAACAATATTTCTGTTGGTCATGGTCTGGATGAACTTTTCATTGGCGTAAACATCCAATTTTTGCTGTTCTTCACCTTGGATATTAACGTCACCTACAGAGCCAATGATATCAACCAATCCAGCTTTGTTTACTTCGTAATTTACTACTTTTGCAGCTAACCTGATGGAATTGATAAGGCTGGAGAGTTCTCCTGACGAATATTTAAAAGAAGCTTGGTTTTCAATAATGAATTCACCTAGAGTTTGATGCTTACGAAACATGTTGTGTTTTAGATTTGTTTCTGCAAATATCGTTTTTTTTAGGGAACTACAACGGTTTCGCTGAACATTAATGGCTTTCATTTTATCAGTTTGAGTTATATTTGAATACAATTTTTTAAATTATGGATTTTAAAATAAGAAAGGCAGTTCCTGAAGACATGTCTCAAGTGCTCGATTTAATTACGGAATTGGCAGTTTTTGAAAATGAACCTGATGCGGTGGAAATCACGATTGCAGATTTACAAAACGATGGCTTTGGAAAGCATCCCGCTTTCGATTGTTTTGTCGCTGAAGTGGACGGTCAAGTGGAAGGTATTGCTTTGGTCTATAGCCGCTATTCTACATGGAAAGGCAAGGTTCTCCATTTGGAAGACTTAATTGTAAGCCAAAAAATGAGAGGTAGTGGTTTGGGAACGGCGCTTTTGGATGAAGTTGTACAGTACGGCAATCAATTGGGAGTGAAACGGATTTGTTGGGAAGTATTGGATTGGAATGAACCTGCCATTGCATTTTATGAAAAGAAGGGCGCTGATGTAAAACGCGATTGGGACGTGGTACACTTGACAGAAACAGGAATTCAGAATTATATAGCCAAATTAGAGAATGCACGTATTTAAGTTTGGAGGCGCATCAGTAAAAGATGCTTTAGGCGTTAAAAACTTGGAACAGGTTTTGAGAAAAGTTGGTTTCGAAAATACCCTGATTATCATTTCTGCCATGGGAAAAACCACCAATGCCTTAGAAACAGTGGTGGGTAATTACTTCAATAATAAAAGTGAATTACAGAGTTCGCTTCAAGAGGTAAAGAAATTTCATAATGCTATTTTGATGGATCTTTTTGATGATGAAACTGATCCTGTTTTTAAAAAAGTAGCTTCTTTATTTGATGAGTTGAAAGGCTTTTTTGATCGAAATAAATCGCCAGATTATAATTTTGTTTACGATCAGACCATAGGGTATGGCGAATTGGCATCGACCCTCATTGTCAGTGAATATCTCAACTTAGTCGGTATCAAAAACAATTGGTTGGATGTTAGAGAGTTTATTAAAACCGATAATTATTACAGACGTGCCAATGTGAATTGGGAAGCGACCCAAATGAACGTAAATTCTAAATTCAACACTTCCGTTTTAAATATTACGCAAGGCTTTTTAGGAAGTGATGACAATAATTTTACAACGACGTTAGGACGTGAAGGGAGTGACTATTCCGCTGCCATTTTTGCTTATTGCCTCAATGCAGAGAATGTGACCATTTGGAAAGACGTTCCAGGCGTTTTGAATGCCGATCCTCGTTATTTTGAAAATGCACAACTACTGAACAAAATTTCATACCGAGAAGCTATTGAGTTGGCTTTTTACGGTGCTTCGGTTATTCATCCCAAAACATTACAACCTTTGCAACAAAAGGAAATTCCACTTTTTGTCAAATCCTTTAAGCAACCGGAAGATGCTGGTACTATGGTTGGAAAGGGCTCTGGAATTGAACCCTTGATTCCATGCTTTATTGTGAAGAAAAATCAAGTTATGATTTCCTTGTCATCCTTAGATTTTTCATATATCGTAGAGGAAAATATTAGTGAGATTTTTAGACTTCTGCATTTGTACAAAATGAAAGTCCATCTCATTCAAAATTCGGCCATCAGTTTTTCAGTTTGTATTGAAAACAGCTATAACAATCTACCTGATTTATTGCAACATTTGAAAGCTAAATTTAAGGTTGCTTGTCATCATGATGTATCCTTATATACTATAAGACATTATCATCTGGACGCCATAGAACACTTAGAAGCTGATAAAGTCATATTGTTGAAGCAGTTAACTCAAGAAACAGTACAGTTGGTAACGACCTAGCACTATTAAGAGATTGGACCCTCTTAAAAATGTCGCTTTGATGCATATTGCAAAGTTGTTTTATAAAAAAAATGATTAGGTTTGTAGCCATGACCAAACAGCCCGAAACAGGATTAGTAAATGCTAAAGAAGTCGCCAAAGCCATACATGTAGACAAGTATGGCGTTTTTGGTACATTTCTCGGTTGGACACTAATGAAAGTTCTTAAAATATCTTCGCTGAATAAGTTTTACAATCGTAACAAACATTTAAGCGGTGCTGAATTTTTAGAGGTTATTTTAGATGATTTTCAAATTCGTTTTGAAATTCCGGAGGACGACTTAAAAAGATTGCCAAAAGATGGTGCTTACATCACGGTATCAAACCATCCACTTGGTGGTATTGATGGCATATTGTTGCTCAAATTAATGTTGGAACAACGTGATGATTTCAAGATTATTGGCAATTTCCTTTTGCATCGTATTGAACCATTGAAACCTTTCATCATGCCAGTCAATCCGTTTGAAGACCGAAAAGAAGTCAAATCGAGTATTGGCGGGTTTAAAGCTGCGATTTCACATTTGCGTGATGGTCATCCACTAGGCGTATTTCCCGCAGGAGAGGTGTCAACTTATAGAGATGGTAAATTAGTAATTGACCGTCCCTGGGAAGAGGCCGCTATGAAACTTGTTCGAAAGGCAGAAGTTCCGGTGGTGCCCATTTATTTCCATGCCAAAAACAGCAATCTTTTTTATAAACTTTCCAAAATTAGTGATACGTTCAGGACCGCAAAACTGCCTTCAGAAGTGTTTACTCAAAAACGACGCGTCATTAAAGTAAGGATTGGAAGACCAATTTCTGTAGCAGACCAAAAAGAACTGACCACACTTCAAGAGTTTTCAGAATTTTTAAGAAAGAAAACCTATATGTTGTCTAATTCTTTTGATGAAAAAGGCAATATTCTCAGTAATATCTCTTCCACTTTAAAAGTTCCGAAATCGGTTAAAAACATTGTTACTTCGGGAAGCGTGGATAGTATGAAGAAAGAAGTGGACTATCTTCGTGAAAATGACGGCCGACTTTTGCAAAGCAAAAATTACGAAGTCTTTTTTTCCGATGCTCAAAATATTCCTAATATTTTGAGAGAAATTGGCCGCTTGCGTGAGATTACGTTTAGAGAAGTAGGTGAAGGCACAAATGAGTCCATAGATTTAGATCCGTTTGACAACTATTACCACCACATGTTTTTATGGGATAATGAGGCCAGTAAATTGGCGGGTGCATACCGTATGGGTTTAGGTTCAAGAATATTTGCAGCCTATGGTATTAATGGATTCTATCTTCAGGATCTGTTCCGTTTTGAGCCAGAACTTTATAAAATGATGAGCGAATCCATTGAAATGGGTCGTGCTTTCATTATTAAAGAATACCAATTGAAACCCATGCCATTGTTTCTATTGTGGAAAGGCATAGTGCATACCACACTGCGCTATCCAGAGCACAAATATCTAATTGTCGGCGTAACGATTAGTGATAAGTTTACCAACTTTTCAAAATCGTTGATGATTGAGTTTATGAAATCCAATTACTACGATCCCTATATTGCGCAATATGTGCATCCCAAAAAGGAGTTTAAGGTCAAGTTAAAGGATGCCGATAAGGATTTTGTTTTTGATGAAACCGAGGCCGATTTGGTCAAGTTTGACAGAATCATTGACGAATTGGAACCAGGCCCTTTGCGTCTGCCCGTGCTCATTAAAAAGTACATCAAGCAAAATGCCAAAGTCATTGCCTTTAACGTTGATCCGTTGTTCAACAACGCTGTGGATGGTTTAATGTACATCAGAATAGCCGATTTGCCTGAAAGCACCGTCAAGCCTGTAATGGAAGAATTTCAAGCAGAGATGGAACGGAAATTTGCGGAGAATGGGGATGCTCCTGATATTTAATACATCAATATAATAGGATGTGAATGGCATTTCAGGAGTCCTTAGTTTTTCCGAGGTTTCATTTAATGAGGGCTTTACACGAGCAGCGGTCGTTGTTGGAGATTATTTTGAACGGACTGGTAATGGCATTGGTTTGTATATATTAGTAAAAATTGATAATAAGTGGGTTATTAAATACATGAAAACTCTAATGATGTCTTAATCGTATGATGTTAACAGGAAGAAATCCTATACCACTTACATAAAAAAAAGAGTCAAATTGTCATCAATTTGGCTCTTTTAGAATATCCTCAGGTAGAATGTTATAAGGATTTAAACCAATCCTGAAAGTAAGGTCCTAAAAAAGGCGTTACTTTC
>JBDTKP010000087.1:0-7516 GCA_039935255.1 Gelidibacter sp.
TCTTTTTACAAAACAGTAAGTATTAGGTCTGTTTTTGTTTAACACCACTATGGTAAACTTACCCAAGTTCTGATTTTAATTTAAAATAATTACTGATGTACTTAAGTGCATTAAAATAAGGTTGTAGCGGAAGAGCGAGTTGCAATTGTTGAGACTCTTCAATAAAAATTTCAGTATGCGTTTTATGTTAGTAACGTAAGCCTTTTTTTGAATTAACAATAGCTATCAAAAGTGTTCTAAACAGATGGATTGCCTTAGTGAATTACTTTCGTACATGAGTACTATCAATATGTTAAAAGCAGAGACTGTATGCGGTTTACTTACGTTAGCTATTGCACCAATGACCGAATTTTTATAAAAAAGAAAATATCAAAATACATAAATTTAGTATATTGTTATGCCAACGTAATTTAAGATGGTAAGTCATAATAAAATTAATCCAAGAAAATGAAAAAAATTGTTATAATAGGAGCCTCTGGTCATGGCGGAATGATATTGGATTGCATTGAGAAAGAAGGCAAATATTCTTTTTTAGGGTTTATGGACTCTTACAAGAAAAAAGGAACAACATACAGCGGATATAGCATATTAGGTAATGAACATGATATTCCTCAATTAATAGCAGAACATGATCTGTATGGTGCCATCATAGCAATTGGTAATAATTGGACAAGAAAGAAGATGATGGATAAGTTAATTAAGATCACTCCTAAGCTTAATTTCGTCACGATCATACACCCTAACACAGTAATAAGTAATAATGTTCAGATCGGCAAGGGCACTATTATTATGCCAGGTGCAATCGTCAACTCCAATTCCAAAATTGGAAACTTTTGTATTCTTAATACAAATTCATCACTGGGCCATGACGGTGTAATGGAAGACTATTCCAGTATCTCTTCAGGCGTATGCATAGGAGGCAATCTAAGGCTTGGAGAGTTTTCGGCGGTATCTTTAGGCGCAAATATCATAGAGAACATTACCATTGGAAAGCATTGTGTTATAGGCGCTGGTTCTTTGGTAGTTAAGAACGTCGTGGATAATAGCTTAGTATATGGCTCACCTGCCCGCTTTGTAAGAAATAGAAGCATGGAAGATCCGTATTTAAAAGGCGATAGTTGCTTGCCAAAGCATAGTGGGTCACTTTCTAAAGAATAGGAAAGATAATGATTCTGGTAAGGAATTTTAATCACTAGTAGGGTCGGCCTATCTCTTCTCTCCTCTTTCGCGACTTATTAATCTTACATTTTATAAGAAAAAGAATAGTTTTTAAATTTGTCAAAACCTGAGAGGTGTAAGCACAAAAAAATCCATTCAACTTGAATGGATTTTTTATATGATTATAACCGCTTACTTCTTTTATAAAGAAGCAACGTGTTTTGATAAGCCAGATTTTAAGTTAGCCGCTTTATTCAAATGAATAATATTCTTTTTAGCTAATTTATCGATCATAGCAGAAACTGTAGGAAGCAGTTCTTGAGCTTCCGTTGCATTTTCCATTTCACGCAGCTTTTTAATAGCGTTACGTGTAGTTCTATGTTTATACCTATTGGTTAAACGCTTAGACTCGTTACTTCTGATTCTTTTCAGTGCTGACTTATGATTTGCCATTTTCTTTCTTTCTTATTAAAAAATTGTAGCCCGTAGGGGAATCGAACCCCTCTTACCAGGATGAAAACCTGGCGTCCTAACCGATAGACGAACGGGCCATTTGTTTATTTCCAGTGCAAATAAATAACTTTTTTTATTAATTTGCAACTTTTCAAATGAACACACTAAATCTTCTTGTGTGCCTGTCCAACATTAACGATGATTATTAATGTCTTTCAGCGGGTGCAAAAATACAACTATTTTTAAATATTGCAAGGCCTAAGCAATCTTTTTTTAAAAATTTTAATAAGCCTTCGCAAAAAGCACCCTTCCAGTTGATGGTTTCCCAGTAAACACACAGCTTCCAGCCTCTTCTTTTTGATCGAGAGGGATACATCTTATGGTTGCCTTTGTAATTTCTTTAATCTTGTCCTCTGTTTCAGAAGTGCCATCCCAATGCGCTGAAACAAAGCCTGTTTTGGTCTCTAGAATCGTTTTGAAATCTTCAAAATTATTAACTTCAGTAATGTGGGAGTTTCTAAAATCTAATGCTTTCTTATGTAAGTCCTCTTGAATTTGAGCTAGCAAACCATCAATTTTATCAACTAAACCCTCTAGAGGTAAATTTTCTTTTGATAAAGTATCCCGTCGCGCCAACTCTACAGTTTTATTTTCTAAATCTTTTGGCCCAATTGCAATTCGCAATGGCACACCTTGCAATTCGTATTGCGCAAATTTCGCTCCAGGACGTTGTGTTGTTCTGTCATCATATTTGCAACTGATACCTTTTGCTTTAAATGCGCTAATTAAATCTTTAGCCACCTTGCCAATGGCCTCCAATTGCTCATCTGTTTTATGAATAGGGACGATCACCACTTGAATTGGCGCTAAATTAGGAGGAAGCACAAGGCCTTTATCGTCGCTATGGGTCATTATCAAAGCGCCTACTAAACGCGTGGAAACACCCCAGGAAGTCGCCCAGACATGCTCTAACTTGCCCTCATTGGTCGTAAACTTTACATCAAATGCCTTGGCGAAATTTTGTCCTAAAAAATGTGACGTCCCTGCCTGTAAGGCTTTTCCATCTTGCATCATGGCCTCAATACAATAAGTTTCTTCAGCACCAGCAAAGCGTTCGCTTTCTGTTTTCACACCTTGAATTACCGGCATCGCCATGAAATTTTCAGCAAAATCAGCATATACCTGATTCATGAGCTGCGCTTCAGCCAAAGCCTCAGACTTTGTAGCATGAGCCGTATGACCTTCCTGCCATAAAAACTCAGCAGTTCTTAAAAATAAACGCGTACGCATTTCCCAACGAACCACATTGGCCCATTGATTAATTAATATTGGTAAATCGCGGTAACTTTGGATCCACCCTTTATAGGTACTCCAAATAATGGCCTCACTCGTTGGCCGTACCACAAGTTCTTCTTCTAACTTCGCTTCGGGATCTACACGTAACTTTCCTGGGTTATCAGGATCATTTTGTAAACGATAATGAGTTACTACGGCACATTCCTTTGCAAAACCTTCGGCGTTTTTTTCTTCTGCTTCAAACAAACTTTTAGGCACAAACAGTGGGAAATAGGCATTCTGATGTCCCGTTTCCTTAAACATTCGGTCTAATTCTGCTTGCATTTTTTCCCAAATCGCATAACCATACGGTTTTATAACCATGCACCCTCTAACTGCCGAGTTCTCAGCGAGATCGGCCTTTACGACCAGTTCATTGTACCATTTGGAATAGTCTTCCGCTCTACTTGTAAGATTTTTACTCATTATAGGGGTTTTGGCACAAAATTTGCGCTAATGTTAAATATTAAGATAGTTCGACAAAACTAACTATTTTTGTAATGTTCAACAATTAAAACAAATAGATATGCAATTTAAAACTTACTTATATCGCAAATTGCCATTTTTTGTTGCACTAAGCTTGCTCTTCGGTGTAGCTTCTTGTGGATCATACCAGTACGCTGGTTATGAAAATGATGGTATTTATAGCTCCGAAGTCCCTCAAAAAGAAGTCTACTATGAAAGTGCTCCAAGTAATAACAATAGCTATTATAAAGAATATTTCGGACAGAAATCCCAACAATTTGAGCATATCGCTGAAAATGAGAATGTGATCTTCACCAATATCGACGATTATGAAGGAAATTACTCTGACGCTAATGGCGATATGGAATATCAAGATGGCTATGCTGGGTGGGGTCAATCAAGTCAAAATGTAGACATCAACATACATTATAATAACAGTGGCTTTTATAACAATGGCTTCTATCCTTATAATGGCTATGGATATTACAATTCTTATCCTGGATATGGATATTCTGGTTTTTATAATCCCTATTATTCTCATGGCTTTTACAATGGCTTTAGCTACGGTGGCTTTTTTCCTTACTACGGTTATAATTATGGCTATGGTTACTCTCCTTATTATGGGAATCGTTACAACAACTATTACGGAAATAACTATTACGGGAATAATTATTATCGTAATAATAGAAATATTTCTTACAGCACAGGAAGACGTGGTAGTTTAAATTCTAATTCTAATAATCGTTCATCAAATTCTTTAAATAGAAATTCACCATCGACTATAAATAGGAACAATACTAACACTGGCAGACGTAGCACTATTAATTCTTCAAACTCAAGACCGAGTGTTAACTCAACGAATACCAATAGAAGAAGTAATAACGCCACACGCTCAAATACCAATACAAACCGAAACGTTCAACCTAGTACAAGAACAAGAACAAATAATCAGGTACAACCTCCTACACGCACTCGATCCAATAATTCTGGAACGAATAGTTCTGGAACTCGAAGAAGTAGTGGTACAACAAGAAGTAGCGGGTCAACTAGGAGCAGTGGAGACAATGTCTCTTCACCAAGCAGAAGTCAAAATTACAGCGCACCTGCACGTTCTAATTCAAGTTCTTCACCAGCCGCACGAAGCTCAAGCAGTTCTTCTTCGAGATCTTCTGCACCAGCAAGAAGCTCTGGTGGATCTTCAAGACGTGGTGGCAACTAATATTCAGAAAATTAAAAAATTATAAATATGAAAAAGTTCAATTTACTATTCATAGCAGTCCTATCTATGTCTACTATTATGGCTCAGGACATTACTGATGCTGTAAGATATTCACAAGATGAAGTCCAAGGAACTGCGCGATTTAGAGGTATGAGCGGCGCATTTGGAGCTCTTGGTGGGGACATGTCTGCTGTGAGTATCAATCCCGCTGGATCATCCATTTTTACAAATAGTCATGCGTCCATTTCAATATCAAATTTAGGTACTAAAAATGAAATTAATTATTTTAATGGATTGAGCTCTTCATCAAATTCTAAGTTCGATTTAAACCAAACTGGAGCCGTGTTTGTATTCAACAATACCAACCCTGACTCCCCTTGGAGAAAATTTGCGTTGGGTGTTGCTTATGATAAAATTTCAAATTTTGAGAGTTCATGGAATTCTAGAGGGGTTAATACTAATTCCAACTCCATTGGCAACTATTTTCTTAGTTATGCTCAAGGCTTAAGGTTAGACCAGATTTCTGCTATTAATAATGAAAGTTTATCAACTGCTTATTCTGAAGTCAACAGACTCTACGGCTTTGGCAATCAGCAAGCTTTTTTAGGCTATGAATCCTTCATTCTTGAACCTTCAGTGGATGATGACGCCAACACAGTATATCAATCTAATATTAGCGGAAATAATTTTGATCAGGCCTACTCCTATGCTTCAACCGGGTATAACGGAAAATTCAGTTTTAATGCGTCCACACAGTATGGAGAGAATATTTATTTCGGACTTAATTTAAATTCACATTTTATTAATTATGATAAATTCACTGACCTCAGTGAAAAAAACAATAATGCGGGCTCTTTTATTAGAGATGTTAGATTTCAAAACACACTATCAACCATAGGTAGTGGGTTTTCATTTCAATTAGGTGCTATTGGAAAAATAAATGAAGCTTTCCGAGTAGGACTGTCTTACAACTCCCCTACCTGGTATTCCATTTCTGAGGAAACCACTCAATATCTAGGAACTGTAAGAAACGAAGCGGGATCTAATTTAAATCAAATCATTGATCCTCGCGTGGTTAACGTTTATCCAGATTACAAACTGCAAACCCCTGGTAAAATCACAGGAAGTTTAGCCTATATTTTCGGAGATACCGGCCTTATCAGTTTTGATTATTCTAGGAAAAATTACGGTAACACAAAATTCAAACCAACGTCTGACGCTTATTTCGCCTCACAGAACGATATTATGAGCAGTTCGCTAAGAAGTGCTTCTACCTACAGAATAGGTGGTGAATACAGAGTTCAGCAATTTAGCATAAGAGGTGGCTATAGATTTGAAGAAAGCCCCTATGAAAATGATTCTTTTTATGGTCACTTAAACGGGTACTCTTTAGGACTTGGCTACAATTTTGGCAGCATCAAATTAGACGTTGCCTATGACGGCGCCCAAAGGGATTACAATCACAAGCTATACGCTGTAGGCTTAAATGACGCTGCTCAAATTGACAGTAGAAATTCAAATTTCACCTTGACTTTAGGATTTAGTTTGTAAATTCTAAATTTAGTAATTCATACTTAAAAAAGCACTCTTATAACAGGGTGCTTTTGCATTTTCAATGCCCAATTAAAAACACCATAATAAAAAGTATAGCTTTAAAGTTCTAGCGAATTACAGTGGCTAAACTCCTAAATTTAAAACCATAATAAAGGTTTGGAAATTTTATCCTAAGCAAAAGCAATAAAAGCATCAACCTCATGCTATGATTCTATATTTGTTTATCTTTGCATCTTATTTCAATCAACCTGCCACATTAACAGAGTTTTTGATAGTGATCCATTTACAAAATGACAATGAAAACAGATAAGAATATTCAAGATATTGATGCCTTTGGCGATGACCACGTTGGCACATCTGCAGATACACCCTTACGCAGTGATGCCTTTAAACTTTCTTCTAATGAGAAAATAGACCTGATAAAAGACGATGTTCGCCATATCCTAGAAACCTTAGGACTAGACCTTACGGATGACAGTTTAAAAGGGACACCATTACGTGTCGCAAAGATGTTTGTGAATGAGATTTTTGGAGGATTAAGCCCTGACAAAAAACCAAACGCTTCTACTTTTGAAAATAAATACAAATATGGTGAAATGTTGGTAGAAAAAAACATCACCTTATACTCTACCTGTGAACATCATTTGCTACCAATTGTAGGAAAAGCTCACGTTGCCTATATAAGCAAAGGCACCGTTGTGGGATTATCAAAAATGAACCGCATTGTGGATTATTACGCAAAGCGCCCTCAAGTACAGGAACGTTTAACAATTCAAATAGTAAGAGAATTACAAGACGTATTGGGCACTGAAGATGTAGCCTGCGTTATTGATGCCAAGCACTTATGTGTGAATTCTCGTGGCATCAGAGACATTGAAAGCAGCACGGTGACGGCTGAATTTGGTGGCGTATTTAAACAGCAAGAAAACCGCAGGGAATTTTTAGATTATATAAAATTAGATACTCAGTTTTAATGCTGTGAGTTATGAAGTTGTTAGTTGTAAAGCTGAAGAAGTCAGAAAAATAAATTCAATTTTTTAGTTCTAGTACAATTATGCTACTTTTAACATAACAACTTAAACTTTGTAACATGCATATATTTTCTTTTGAAAAATTGGAAGTTTGGAAAGAAGCTATAAAATTAGCAGTCAAAACTTATAACACAACAAATTTATTTCCCTCTGAAGAAAAGTTTGGGCTAACGTCACAAATGCGACGGTGCTCAGTTTCAGTTTCGTCGAATATTGCCGAAGGTACTGCTCGACTGACCAATAAAGACAAAGCTCATTTTATGACCATGGCATATAGTTCAGCTATCGAGCTTTTAAACCA
>JBDTKP010000088.1:0-16668 GCA_039935255.1 Gelidibacter sp.
GCTTTAAATGATGGTTCTTCCCTTCAAAATATACAGTGTGTTGTGGATTTTGAAAACACTGATGAAAAAACATTAAAGCGCATCACCACTGGTGCCGCCGTTCACATCAAAGGCCAATTGATTGAAAGTCAAGGCAAAGGACAGTCAGTTGAAATACAAGTTGAAAAAATTATCATTTTGGGAGATTCTGATCCGGAGACCTATCCTATTCAGCCTAAAAAACATTCTTTTGAATTTTTACGTGAAAATGCACATTTACGCACCAGAACTAACACGTTCAGTGCCGTGATGCGTTTGCGTTCAACACTATCCTTCGCTATTCATAAATACTTTAATGAAAACGGTTTTTATTATATGCACACACCTATCATTACGGGAAGTGATGCTGAAGGTGCCGGCGAAATGTTCCGCGTAAGTGCGTTAGATCCTAAGAATCCACCCTTAACAGAAGATGGCAACGTCGATTACGCAAAAGATTTCTTCGCAAAGGAAACTAATTTGACCGTTTCGGGACAATTGGAAGCGGAAGCCTACGCCATGTCATTAGGAAAGGTGTACACTTTTGGTCCAACTTTTAGAGCTGAGAATTCTAATACTTCACGTCATTTGGCCGAATTCTGGATGATTGAGCCAGAGGTTGCCTTTATGGATTTAGCAGGAAACATGGATTTAGCTGAAGATTTTTTGAAATCGGTACTAAAGTATGTTTTGGAACACAACCGCGAAGACTTGGAGTTTTTGGAACAACGTTTATTGGATGAAGAAAAAACAAAGCCACAAGCAGAACGTTCAGAACTAAGTCTGATAGAAAAACTAAAATTTGTTATTGACAATAACTTCAAACGCGTGAGCTATACGGAAGCGATTGACATTTTAATAAATTCAAAACCTAATAAGAAAAAACAATTCAAATACCTTATTGAAGAATGGGGGGTGGATCTTCAAAGCGAGCACGAGCGTTTCTTGGTAGAAAAACACTTTAAATGTCCTGTGATTTTATTTGATTATCCTGCCAACATCAAAGCATTTTATATGCGCTTGAACGAAGATGGAAAAACGGTTCGTGCGATGGATATTTTATTCCCAGGCATTGGTGAAATGGTTGGTGGATCTCAACGTGAGGAGCGCTTAGAAGTTCTTAAAGAAAAGATGAAAGTGTTGGATATTGATGAAGAAGAACTGTGGTGGTACTTAGATTTACGTAAATACGGCACCGCAGTACATTCTGGTTTTGGACTTGGTTTTGAGCGTTTGGTTATGTTTGCAACAGGAATGGGCAACATCCGTGATGTGATTCCTTTTCCAAGAACACCACATAGCGCTGAATTTTAAATTCTACAAAGACCTGACAGGTTTCTAAATTCTGTCAGGTTTTTCTTAAAGTGTAATACTTTCACAAAACAATCTACATTTATAACTTATATAGATTGTTTTTTCTATTTTTAGTGCTAATCCTCTTATATCCATGCTTAAACAGTTTTTACAGTTCAAATTATCACAAAAGTTGTCACCGCAACAGATTCAGCTTATGAAGTTGATCCAATTGCCCACGCAAGCATTTGAACAACGTTTAAAGCAGGAAATGGAAGAAAACCCAGCCTTGGAAACTGGAAAGGAAGAGGATGAGTTTGAGGACAAGTTTGATGAATTTGACAACACTCAGGACGATTACGAAGAAAACGAACAAATCGGGGAAGACATCAATGTTGACGAATATTTGAGCGATGATGATGTTCCAGATTATAGAACTCAAGTCAGCAATTACAGTGCAGATGATGAAGATAGAGATATCCCATTTGCGGCTGGAACTTCTTTTACCCAGTACTTGACCTCTCAGTTAAACACATTCAGATTAACCGATCATGAACGTGATATTGCCGAATTTTTAGTAGGGAGTGTTGATGAAAGTGGTTATATCAGACGCGCCTTATCAGACATTACTGATGATATGGCCTTCACTCAAAACGTTTTTACGGACGTAAAATCCATCGAAAAAGTACTGCACGTTGTTCATCAATTGGATCCTGCAGGGGTTGGTGCGCGCAATCTTCAGGAATGCTTGAGCATCCAATTGCATCGGAAGGAAAAAAATCCGGATGTAGAATTAGCCATCGAAATTATCGATACCGCTTTTGATCAATTTACCAAAAAGCATTATAAGAAATTAATCCAAAAATTTGACATCAGTGAGCAGCAACTCAAGGATGCCATTGATGAAATAGAGCGTTTAAATCCTAAACCCGGAGGTTCTTATGCTGGTAATAACCGCATTGCAGAACAGATTGTTCCAGATTTCGCAATTACGATTGTGGATGGCGCATTGGAGCTTACGTTGAACGGGAGAAATGCACCAGAATTACACGTGTCACGCGAATACAGCAACATGATGAAAGGCTATAAGGAGGCCAAGGATAAGTCGAAGTCACAAAAGGATGCTGTGATGTTCATAAAACAAAAACTCGACGCTGCTAAGTGGTTTATTGAAGCCATCAAACAACGCCAACAGACTTTATTTGTAACCATGAGCGCCATTATGCATTATCAAAAGGAATTCTTCCTTACGGGTGATGAACGGAAGCTAAGACCCATGATCTTAAAGGATATTGCTGATGAGATAGAAATGGATGTGTCGACAGTATCGCGTGTGGCCAACAGCAAGTATGTAGACACACCTTATGGTACTAAATTAATTAAGGAGTTCTTTTCAGAATCAATGACCAATGACCAAGGCGAAGAAGTCTCAACACGCGAAATCAAAAAAATATTAGAAACAGTCATTGAAGAAGAAAATAAGCGCAAGCCACATACCGATGAAAAATTGGCGACGCTCTTATTGGAAAAAGGCTATCCTATTGCACGACGTACAGTGGCTAAATACAGAGAGCAATTGGACATTCCTGTGGCACGTTTACGAAAGAAAATATGATCCATTATCTTTTAAAAAGTATCTCTTACATTTTTCATCCATTGATCATGCCCTTATTAGGGGTGATTTTCTATTTCTCAAAAACCCCTCGTTTTATTCCAGATCCTGTAATAAAAGCGAAAGTATTTTCGATTTCCATCTTGACCATCATTTTACCAATACTTTTATATTTCTTGCTTAAAACTATTAGACAAGTGGAATCTCTAGATCTAAAAACGAGTAAAGAACGAATTATTCCATTGATTTTAAATGTTTTGATTTTAGTGCTCATTTTGAAAAGAGTATTGCCTTATGATGAAATTCCGGAGTTATACTATTTCTATTTGGGAATTCTTTTTTCATCCTTAACTTGTTTGTTTTTGGCTTTCTTAAAATTTAAGGCGAGTATTCATATGATTGGCAGTGCAGGTTTTTTTATGTTTGCCGTGGCACTGAGCATTCATTTCAAAATCAACATCAATGGGACCATTGCTTTAATGTGTGTTATTATCGGCGCCATTGCAACGTCGCGATTACACTTAAAAGCGCATACTAATGCCGAGCTACTGATCGGGTTTATTGTGGGATTAACACCGCAAGTGGTGTTGTTGAACTATTGGCTGTAGAAAAAGTTAAACTTCAGTATGAGGCTCTTAAATAACTTGCAGTAATGACACTTATAATCTCGTCATCGTTTCAATGCTTTAGGCGAATATTTCTATTTAAAATTTGATTCATCATAAATGTTGTTTTGGTAAATACCATTAAGCTAGCTTCAAGATACTGTCAAATTAAAGCACATAAAACATCAAACCAACCTTAACGCTATTTATATCAATAGATTTGCCATCAAGTCGTGCAGTGTCCCTAAAAATGGAATTTAGACCATAGTAAACACTAAAGTTCCAAGTAGAATAGCCGGCACTAAGGGTAAGACCATATTGCAGTTTATTGAAATCGTCGATTCCATTAAGTTTGACATCATCACCACTACCGCTAAATTTTGATGAATTATACAATACATATCCAAATTTTACTCCGGTATAAACACGCCAAAAATTGTAATCCTTGGCCGTCGATGTGCGCCATCTGTACTGCAAAGGAGCTTCAATTAAATAAGTTGTAAATTTATTTCTTTTAATTGTAATCTGACTCTCGTCAATAATTTGATACAGGTAATTGCCATCAAGATCTTCAGAAAGCAACATGTTTTGATTGTAAGAATTTACAGAAAGTCCTAATCCAATTCCGAAGGCTTTATTTCTCCGTTCATTGAACGGAAAATCTCTAATGACTCCAAAATGAACACCGCTAGAAAAGCCACTTTGTTTGATTTCCTTGGGCTTATTTCCAAGGAAATTATAAGTAATTGAAAAGTAAAACTGATCCTCTCTGTACTTATGGTCTACAAATGTAGTATCCACATCTTTAGGCGCCTTCTCCTGTGCAAGCAATATGGACGACATAAAGGAGAATATGACAATAAAAATAGTGATCTTCATACTACAAATATAATCGATATTGCCGCGTTTTTGAATTTTGAGCACAAAAAAAGCATCCTAACGTATTAGGATGCTTTAAAGACTATTTAACTGATAAATTAATTTCCGCGATTTGCAGAAACCTCACCTTGTCTGGTAGTATAGTTTATTTTTAAAGCATTTTCTTTTCTAAGTTCCTGCTTCACATCACCTACTAATCCCATATTGGCATTTTCATCCACTTTAAGAGCAACGGTTAAAAAGGGGACAAGTTCCTCTCTTTTCGTAGCTCTCTCAGAGGCAATAAAAGCTCTGATATCGCCTAAATCAGCAAACTTATCATTTAACTGAATTCTAGATTCCCTACCATATGAATTTTGAAAGGCCTCTGTTGGTTTTCCAATATAAATATACATCACCAAATCCTTTTTATCGAGTTTTTCAACCTGATCAGCAAATGGTAATTTATTTTCAATCTTCAATGTCGTTTCACGCATTGTTGTTGCCACCATAAAAAAGAACAATAGCATAAAGACAATGTCAGGTAATGACGCTGTTGATATTGCCGGTAATTCCCCTGACTTCTTTTTATTAAATTTGGCCATATTGATGTTTTTCTAAATTATTATTGAACTTCTGATAACTTCTGAGGATATTCAATCTTAACCCTTTCGATTTTCTCTTTAAGAGTTTCCTTGTTCCCTAGCCAATTGACGTCGCTCAAATTAGCTTCCATCTGCTTTAAAGTCATCCCGTAAAGTTCCGTAGCTCTTCTGTCTCGTAGCTGATTGTAAGCCGCTACCAATTCATTCTGAACAGAAATATAAGTGGCATACTTTGTCTCTCTATCATTCTTTAATGAAATGATGGCTTTATCAGGGTGGTCAGATGATTTCGGATCCTTTTTACCATGACAGTAATCGCATGGTTTCCCATTGGAATCAACACCTCCACCATTATCCAAAAACTCAACGGCTGCTTTTCTTAAATCTTTAAGTTCCATCATCTCATCCTCAACCAAAAGTTGATTATGTCTGTTAATAAGAACCGTAAAAATATTCTTCTGCCTAATGATTGGTGGAGTCACATCTGTCTCCTCTATAGGAGGTAATTTTCTATTTAAACCTGTATCTGTTGTAATGGTAGTTGTTACCAAGAAAAAGATAAGAAGTAAGAATGCAATATCAGCCATTGATCCTGCATTAACTTCGGGTGCTGATCTTTTTGCCATAATTACTTAGTTATTTTTTTGATTCCTGATAATAACATTGCTCCCGCAGCGCCAATGATAAGGATATAAAATGCTACAAGACCTGCACCAACCAGGTGTGATTCACCTTCGGTGGCTGGAGCGCCATTATACATATAATTAGCAGCATCTGAACCACTAGATAATATGTACGATATAACTAATACGGCCACAAAAGCTCCTACTCCTATTAACGTACTTTTTATGGTCGCTGTATTTGTAAACAAGTTCTGAATTACGAAAAACAAAACGAAAGCTAAGGTCATCGCAAAAATAACGTACGTTACATAAAGCATTGGGTCTATAATGGCGGTATCACCATCTAGCGCTGCAGCATTAATGGCATCATCACCTCTTGCGATAACCATCACTAAAAAGATGATACCTGCAAGGCCTAGAAGCCCAGCTACTATTTTTAATATTTTGTGTAATTTCATAATTTTCTTTAATTGTGCGGTTTATCTTTTGTATCTCACAAGCATATCCATCAATGTGATAGAAGCATCTTCCATGTCATTTACAATACTATCAATTTTTGCAATGATGTAATTGTAAAACACTTGAAGGATAATTGCCACAATAAGACCAAATACCGTTGTTAAAAGTGCTACTTTAATACCACCAGCAACAAGTGAAGGTTGCATATCTCCAGCAGCTTCAATTTTGTCGAAAGCTTGAATCATACCAATTACCGTACCCATGAACCCGAGCATTGGTGCTAATGCGATGAACAATGAAATCCAAGATACGTTTTTCTCCAGTTGACCCATTTGTACACCACCGTAAGCTACAACAGCTTTTTCTGCAGCATCCAAATCTTCATCTGCTCTATCTAAACCTTGATAATATATAGATGCAACAGGTCCTTTTGTATTTCTACAAACTTCTTTTGCAGCTTCAACACCACCAGATTGTAAAGCATCTTGTACATTCTGAACCAATTTCTTAGTATTGGTAGTTGATAAATTTAAAAAGATAATTCTTTCAATAGCAATTGCAAGTCCCAAAATTAAACAAAGCAATACGACGCCCATAAAACCTGCGCCACCTTCAATAAAACGTTTCTTTAATTCTTGATGAAACCCAAGATCCTCTCCTGCAGCTTCTTGAGCTGTAGTCTCATCTTCTTGAGTTACTGTTGCAACAGTTGTAGTTGCCATTGATGCTGTAGCCGCATAGTTATTTGCACTTACAGTTCCGAAAGCCATGATTCCTGCGATGGCTAGGATAGAAAATAGTCTTTTCATTGTTCTGATCTTAATTTATTAGTTAAAGTGTTAAAGATATAAAAAAATTGCAATTAAAAAATAAAATTAAGAGAGAGTCTAAAGAGATTTCTTTATTGTTATAAATCTTTAATCTCAACCTGGTAGTGCAAATAATTCCAAATTAAAAAAATTTGTGAACCAGAAACACACCTGTTTTCTCAAAATTAAATTGCAGAGAGAAAGGGATTCGAACCCTCGATACCCTTTTGAGGTATACACGCTTTCCAGGCGTGCGCCTTCGACCGCTCGGCCACCTCTCTAAAATTCAATGCTCAATTGCTTTGCCAAATAACGAAAAAATCTTTTAGGGAAAAAAATTTCTACGTTAATTTTAAGACATTTCTCCTCTTAATGATGTTTCGAAGATGGTTTTGAAGGTATTAGCTGAAATCTTTTCTCCCAACAAATACATCAATTTAGTGACTGCAGCCTCCGTTGTGATGTCTTTTCCTGAAATAACCCCTATATTTTTCAGTTGAGAACTGGTTTCATACTGTCCCATGATGACACTTCCGCCCGAACATTGTGTCACATTAATTACTGGAATACCTTTTTTTATAGTCTGTTTTACCAAATCAGTAAACCAAATTTCAGTCGTTGTATTTCCTGCGCCATAGGTTTCCAATATAATTCCTTTAATATAAGGAGAAGAAAACATGCACTCTAAAACCGGTTTTGAAATGCCGGGAAACATCTTTATTACGGCAATATTGTTTTCAAGTTTTTTATGGACCGTAAACTTCTTTCGAACATTTGGTTTGAAAAGATGCTCTTTTGATACTTTTAAATGGACACCTGATTCCGCTAAATCTGGATAATTCAAAGACTCAAATGCTTCAAAATGCTCGGCATTGATTTTTGTAGTTCTATTACCTCGGTAAAGTTTATATTCAAAATAAAGCCCTACCTCCTTAATGACAGGTTTACCATGATCACGCAAAGATGCCATTTGTATGGATGTAATAAGATTTTCTTTTGCATCTGTACGCAAATCGCCAATTGGCAACTGAGACCCGGTAAGAATAACAGGTTTTGCCAAATTTTCTAACATAAAACTTAATGCAGAAGCCGTATAACTCATCGTATCGCTACCATGTAATACTACAAAACCATCAAATTCCTCATAATTACGTTCAATAATTTCAGCAATCTGAACCCAATAATAAGGACTCATATTAGAGGAGTCAATCGGTTCATCAAATGAAACGGTGTTGATTCGGCAATCTAACAGTTTTAATTCTGGAATATTTTTCAATAAATTGCCAAAGTCAAAAGATTTTAAAGCGCCAGTATCAGCGTCTTTAATCATACCAATGGTACCGCCTGTATATATTAATAAGATATTTGGTTGTTGTATGGACATAAATTAGACTTTAAATATAGCTTTAGAGTTTTCAGTAGTTATTTGGGCTATTTCTTTTTGAGACACGCCATAGAGTTCAGAAAGTTTTTCAAGTACCTTTATAATGTACCCACTTTCATTACGTTTCCCTCGATACGGCGCGGGCGCCAAATATGGTGAATCCGTCTCTAAAACAATATGCTTCAAATCAATTTGATTCAAAAACCTATCGAGCCCACCATTTTTAAAAGTGACTACACCGCCAATACCCAATTTCATATTCAACGAAATCGCACGTTTTGCTTGTTCCAAATCACCCGTAAAACAATGAAAAATTCCGAATAGATCATCGGACTTTTCTGTTTCCAATACTTCAAAGATTTCCTCAAAAGCATCTCTACAATGGATCACAATGGGGAGATGATACTGTTTTGCCAGCTGAATTTGGTGTTTAAAAGCTTCTTGTTGAATTTTTAAGGTGCTTTTGTCCCAATATAAGTCGATGCCTATTTCACCAATAGCAACAAACTTTCTTTTTGAAAGCAGTCCTTCAACATGCTGCAGCTCTTTTTTATAATTTTCCTTTACCGAAGTGGGATGCAAGCCGGTCATTAAGAACACATGCTCAGGAAAATCTATCTCCAACTGAAGCATTGCTTCGGTATATTCCGAATCTATTGCAGGAATAAAAAAACGTGTCACATTGGCTTCAATGGCACGTTCAATCATCGCTTTTCGATCTTCATCAAAAGCATCACTATATATATGAGTATGGGTATCTGTAATAATCATCCTGCAAAAGTATAAGTTCTTTTACAAATAACCATAGATAACGTCGAGAGTGTCAAATACTGGAAGCTCCATTAACATACAGAAGTCAACTACTCCAACTTTCTCAAAAGCTCTTGCGCACTGTCAAAATCTTCAGCATCCTCAGGAACAGATTTCAAAACTTGAATACTCTCTACTTTTTCTTTTTGTTTTAATTTACTTAAGGCTAAGTACCATTTCGCTTTGCTCGTGTAGACCGATGGCGATTGGATTACCTTTTGATATAAAGCATCAGCTTCCTCATATTTATTTAATTCCACCAAACAAACGGCCTTATAAAGTTGTAGCTCTATATTGTCTTGATCATTTTGAAGCAATTGAGATAAATGTTTTTCAGCATCCCTATAGTCTTTTTGATTAAATGCTTTTTCTGCTTTAGCCTTCAAATCATTTTCTGCACCTCTTACCGTCAAGCTGATTGTGCCATAATTAGCAAAGTCATCATAGGTAGGATTAGAGAATTGTTGTGCAATAACAACTCCGAACAGTAAAATAACCGCTGCTGCAACTGAATAGTACCAAGGCTTAATCCGGATGGCCTTAGCCTCTGGTGCCGCTTCCTTTTTAAAATAACCTGAAGAAATTTGCTCCAGATTTCCCTTAAAGCTTTGTGTTTTTTCTTCGTTATTAAATTGATGTTCTAAAAAGCGTTCTGCCTGTTTAAAATCGTCAAAAGCCCTTTTAAATTCGGCATCAGAAGTAAGTCGATCTTCAAAAATCTGAACACTTTCAGCATCTAAGTTCCCAGAAAGATAAGTGTCAAATTGGATATAGTCTTGTTCTTGCATGATTAAGGTTTTAGGTATTGATAGTTAGGTGATGACTGTACCATTTTTGTGAGCTGGCCAATGCAAAGCGATTTCTTTTTCCGGGCGTAAGCGTATGTAACTCCAATACTTTTAGCAACTTCTTCCATAGATTTTATTTTAAAAGTTGCTTTGAGCAGGTTTTTACAAGATGGTCCCAGTTTTTGAAACATTTCTTCAAACAATTCATGTTGCTGTTCAAATAATGTCGTTTCAAATGAAAGCTCTAATGCGTCATCATCGTTAGATAGCAATTCCTCATTAATTGTTACCCCTTTGTTATCCGATTTTTTTAATTGGTTCAACCATTTGCGTTTGCAGAGCAAGAAAAAATAAGCATCAAACGGACAGGTCAACTGCAAATCTTTTTCATGTGCCTGATTATAAATCGTGATGAGTGTTTCTTGAATGACATCTTTTGCCCGGTCCTCATCACCACTATTCTGTTTGATGTAATTAATAACCTTGGGTGCAAATTTCTCATATATAGACTGTATGACAAAACTGTTATTCTGCTTTAAACCCTCAATGTATTTTTGATCTTCGTGACTTTTATTATGGTTCATGAACCCTTCTATTTTCTACTAAAGTAAAAAAAGTTTCAATTATAGGGTAACAAATTTGAAAGGGTTTTGATATAAGGTTGAATCAGCAGAAAAAGATGCTGATGAAAATAAAAATTAATCCAATAAAATTTATAATCATGAAAAAATCAATTTTAATTATCGCAACTGCCCTATTGTCATTTTTGCAAATAAATGCTTCAAATGATTACACTACTAATAGAGAATCAAATAAAAAAGCAAACCCACTTGTTCAATTGTTTGAATGGCAAGTAAAAACGAATCACGGTCAATATTCAGGAACCTCAGCTAGTGCTATGCATGCCAGCAACATGATTGTGCTTGCAAGTACTGGGGAAGTTATTCTTGAGAAAAAGATTGAAAGCTACTATATGCTAGAATCAGATTTCAATGTAAACGCTAAAAGAGTCTATTTATGGGAGGTTACCAGTACCAATGGCCATGCTCAAGGTTACTCAACCTCTGAAAATGCTGCACGTAAAATGATCGACCTCGTAGCAAGTGGCGACATTATCACTTCCAAGATCATAAAAAGTGGTCTTATAAAATAAAATTCACAAAACAGGGTAACAAAATTGTTACGTTGTTGATATAAAAATGAGAACAATTTAAAACCCAATAATTATGAAACATTTAAAAACACTTTTCTGTAAATTAAGTTTATTTACACTTGTACTAGTCACATTAACCCTGCTCACGCTAACATTAACTGGGTGCAGCAAAAACGACAATGATTACACTGAAACGATCACTCCACCATCCGCACAACAATTTGCAGGTGTGAGAGCCCAGAGCTTGGAGAACATTACGCAACACTTTGAATTTAATGCGGATGACGGCAATATTACACTAACCACCACAAATGGGGTAAAAATATCAATAACGGCCAATTGTCTTACCAAAAACGGCGTCGACATCAGCGGAACAGTAGATTTGGAATATGTTGAAATCTTTGAGAAAGGCAATATGATTACAACCAACAAGCCTACCATGGGCATCATGCAAAATGGTGATAAAGCCTTGTTAATAACTGGAGGCGAATTCTTTTTTGAAGCAACACAAAATGGCGTCCCGTTAGAAATCAATTGCCCTATCCTCATTATAGTTCCTACGAGCTTAACAGGAGGCGAAGATCCTGAAATGATTATGTGGAATGGTATTATTGATGAAGACGGAGACCTCGCTTGGGATGAAGAGGAACAAAGAGATGGCAAAGCCGGCGTATTTGTTGAAGAAGGAAATTATTATGCCTTTGTACAGAACTTTGGATGGACAAACATTGATCGTTTTTACAGTGATCCACGACCAAAAACAACCATTAAAGTGCAGCCACCTACAGGATATAACTATAACAATAGTGCAGTTTATCTTTCTTATGACGGTGAAAGCTCTGCTCTAGCCCAATTGGATACTTTTAACGATGGCTTGTTTAGTGAGCATTATGGACAAATCCCTTTAGGATTGAAAGCCCACTTACTTTTTGTAACCGAAGATAACGGTCTATGGAGATACAAAATAAAAGCCATAACAATTGCTGAAAATCAAATGACCTCTTTCACCATTGAAGAAACGACAACAGCTACAGAAGCTGAACTTATATCAATAATTAATAGTCTGCCTTAATTTAACCTAGAAAAAGGCGATGGTTGTAATGACCATCGCTTTTTGTATTTTAGCAATGAAATCAATGCTTTTACTATGAGAATATTTGTGACGATTATTTTTTTTTGCTGTTGTTCCCAATGGCTTTTCGCACAAAAAGAAAATCCGAACGACACGTTATCACGAATAGTCACTGTAAAGCATGAGGTCAAAAATAACGCCATCCAATTCACACCACAAACACCAACTTTGGAACAAATTGCAGGCGCACCCAAAGCATTTTATTCTTATTTCTGGGAATTTGGAGATGGCACTTATAGCAAAGAAGAAAATCCGCAACACACCTATAAGTCTGCTGGTGACTACGACGTCAAACTTTGGGCAACCAACAACTATGACACCGGAAAACCGCCCACAACCCGTCCTAAAAAAATTACCGTAGCCGCATCTGATACTTCATATCGGGACGAAGCTTCCATGACCGAAGATTTAATGCTTCAGCGCAATAGAGAACCTATGCCTGAAGAGGAAATTGCCGTCGTTTTGAGCTATAAAAACTATTTAAATTATACCGCCAACGGAAAACTTTATCTATTTTATAACGAGCATCACTATAAAGCTGACAATTTTGAAGTCATTGATATCAGAATGCATCACAATGAAAAACGGTTGCAAAATGTCGATTTTGTTTATACGAATTCGGTCGATGATTCTGACCAAACTTTTACAGCTTCCGCAGATGGGCGCCAGTCCCACTTAAAAGCGCAAGTCCAAGACTCGACAATTAAGACGAATTTACCATTAACGTTACAAGACGCTAAAGACCATTACAGAAATTGGGAAACCTTAGAGTTTCAGAACATGAAACCCAGTGAAGAACGAAATTTATTCTTCACCCTAAAAACACCTCCAGAAATGCTCAAGGACACCAGTGCTATTATTTCAATACGCGGTATATATGTCCCTGACGCTACTTTTGACAACCATAAAGTAAAGGATATGGAAATGGAAATTGTGACCTCTCATGATCCCAATAAAATGTCAAGCAATGGCACCTTAATGAACTACCGATTAGTACGCTTTAAAACGTTGAAATATAAGATTAAATTTCAAAATAATGGCGAAGGCCCTGCGCAGACAATTCGGTTAGAAACTGATATTCCCGACATGTTGGACAAAAAGTCCATTGAAGTTTTAGACATGTATCCTAAATGCAAAATCTGTCCAGATTATGAAGTCCGTTACAGCTGTTTGGATACGGCGTTTACCGACAAGAAAGCTATATTCACATTTAAGAACATTTACCTTCCTGGAAGTGAGCAAAAAAATGTCAAAGATTATGATTCCACTAAAGGCTTTGTAACATACAAAATAAAGTTTGCCAAAGATTTCCATAAAAAAAGCACCAAAAGTCAAACGGCCATCTATTTTGATAAAAACGACCCTATCATTACTAATTACTCTACCACACGCTTCCTTCCTGGACTTTCCATAGGTATCAAAGCCGGGTATAACTCATTTTCAGATTTAAAAAATTCTGAAAGCTATTTTGTCGGGGTAACTCTTTCTCCTTACAAATCGTATCGCTGGTATGGGCAGGTAGAATTGATGAACAATTTTCATAATTATAATGCCAAGGCAAGGGTTATTGATGAAATTCTTGATTCAGACCAAAGCAGAATATTACAACGCACCACCACCAATACTCATTTCCAAAATGTAGATTGGGAAATCCCCGCATTGATACGTTACAATATCAACAATTACATTGGCATAGGCGCTGGTCTTCAGGGCATGTTTTCTTTAAACGAAAAGCGAGAACAATCGATTTTGGTTGAGCAATTTGAAGGTGTCAAGGATGATTACGTCACTAGTAGTCAGACTACGACTTCCAAACAAACCAACGCATTAAATAATTTCAGAACCGGATTATTGTTTGATGTGACCGCCGGTTTCTCCAGAATTGGCCCCAGCGTTGGTGCGAGATATGTGATGAATTTTAAAGATGACTTCAACTATCTCCAGTTTTACGCCATTTGGAAATTTTAATTTTTCAAAGAAAATACTATCCTTGAGATGAAAACCATCTGCTTCCTTACCTTTTTTATTTGCGGAATAACTCTTTCTCAAAGTCTGGAAGAGCAGATCTATAATGCTGCTGAAACCTTTATTGCTGATAAAAATGACCGCTCCTACAAACGTTTAGTCCAACAGGAACTCAATTTCAAAAACAATGTTAAATCGAAAGACGAACATCTTGCTGTCGTGTTCTTACAATGCAACAAAGCCTTTTATCTCAATGATGTAAATCAGCTAAAAACAGCTATTACAACCTATGAAGAGGCCTGGAAACGTTATAACAACCATAATCTGTCAATCCTTTCAGATTATGATATGATTGAATATTGCCTAAAGCCACTTGGTAATTTATACACAAAGTCCAATAATTATACGAATGCTGAAAACACCATCCAACAATATATCACTTTAGCTAAAAAAACCAAGAATAAAGAACAGTATGTTGCTGGGATCATTAACTTATCAGCGTTATATCAAACACGGGGTATGCATGCCTCTGTATTGGAATTGATAAATCAATCTCGGGAAGTTTCTGGAATTAGTCCTTCACAACAAGAAAAGCTGAATAGCCTTAAGAGCTTCAGCAAAATGGCGCTAAAGAGCTCACAAATCAAGGATTTTTCAACACAAGTTGATGTGTCCACTGTAAATAGTCCGTTTATTGAACATCGACTGGCCTATCAAATGGCGCTTAAAAACAAAGATTATAGGAAGGCACTAGAACACTTCAATCTCTCAAAAGAATTACAGAAGAAAGAGCTGCTAACCATCAGAGAAATGGCAAAGCGCCATGTTGAGGAAGCCCAATTATATTTCGTTCTGAACGACTTTGACAACGCCGATTTCTATTTAGAAAGCGCTTTGAATCTATTGCTTCCCAATCATAAAAACCAAAAAGCACCAAAAAGACACAGCCTTTACGCAGAAAATACATTGATTGATATTTTTGATCTCAGGGCACGTTTGCAAATCCAAACGGAGGATGCTTTGGCCTATTATGATTTAAGCTTTTATGTTGCGGCATTGTTAAACGCTAATCTCACTTCGCAAGAATCAAAATTAGCCAGCCTCAACAGTAGCAGAAAACGAAGTGAATGGTGCGTTGCACTCCTATATGACATCTACGTAAAAGACAAAAATCCTGATACATTCAAACGTGCCTTATATTATGCTGAAAACGACAAAGCTGCTGTGCTACAGGAAAGTTTTCAAAAAAAATCCTTCCTATCAAAATATCCCAACGATGATTTACTGCTTCAGGAACGTGACCTTTTAAAAAAACAGGAACACTTCACAGACCTCTTGATAAAATCGCAGCTTGGGTATCAAAAATCTCAAAACGATAACTTAAACAAGCAATTATTAGAAGTTAGTGTCGCCTTAAAATCTGTTGGAGAGGCTATTGACACTAAATTTGGCACCACCAAAAGCAACGGTATTGATTTCGATAAGTTAGAAAAAAAATTGAAGGTTGACCAAGCAGCGCTCACCACTTATTTTTACGGTAACCATGCGATTTATCAATTTGAAGTTTCATCAGGCCAACACAAATTTTCAAAAATTGAATTAAATGCTAAAGTCATAAAAACCATCACAGATTTTATTCATTTATTCGATAATGCATCGCTCATCAATAATAACGTGAACGCTTTTACAACGCAAGCTTTCGAGCTTTATAAGCTTTTACACCTCGATAAAGTCTCGCAACAGCCTCATCTTATCATCATTCCTGATGGGTTATTAAATTTTATTCCTTTTGAAGCCTTGCTTACCAAACCTACGGAGACTACAAATTTCTCAAAGATGCCTTTTTTGGTGACTTCCCAAAACGTCGTTTACAGCGCCAATATCAGTTTTTATCTGCAGGACCAATCGAAAAAATCCACTCGTCAAATTCTTGGTGTTTTTCCAGTTTTTGAAGATACTAATCAATCGCTCACCTACTCCATAGATGAAGCACATGCCATCAAAAGATCTGCAAAAACTAAGTTATTAATGCATGAAGAAGCTACAAAAGGTGCCTTTTTAAGAGCCGCCTCCCAATACGACGTGCTGCATTTATCAACCCATGCTACAGGTGGTGATTTCACAAATCCCGCAAGTATTTCATTTTATGACGAACCCATGTTAGTCAATGAACTCTACAGTATGGACATTCATCCCGAACTCGTGGTTTTGAGCGCTTGCGAAACAGGCATTGGAAAACTGCAAAAAGGTGAAGGTGCAATGAGTATTGCCAGAGGGTTCCAATATGCTGGTGCGAAAAATATTTTGTTCTCGCTATGGCAAATCAATGATGCTTCCACAGCAACATTGATGTCCTTATTTTATCAATCCTATGAGAAAACTAACTCCGCCAATAGTGCCAATAGACAGTCAAAATTGGATTATTTGCAATCAAAATCAGTTAGCAATATTAAAAAATCACCATATTACTGGAGTGCCTTTATGTATTATGGTAAAATTGATGTTGAAGAACGAAACGAAACCTACTTTATCTACTTTTATTATTTTATTGGGA
>JBDTKP010000089.1:0-3146 GCA_039935255.1 Gelidibacter sp.
CCGAATCCAATCATAACGGCGGCGATTTGGTTTTTGGTCCCGATGGTTTCTTGTACATAAGCGTTGGTGATGGCGGTGGCGGTGGCGATAAACATGGCATAATTGGGAATGGTCAAAATTTAGAAACGGTCCTTGGCAAAATTCTTCGAATAGATGTCAATGGACAACCTTTTAAAATTCCATCGGATAATCCTTTCGTAAATAATAAACAGGCGCGTCCTGAAATATGGGCTTATGGACTACGCAATCCGTGGCGTATTTCATTCGACAGGAAAACAAAACAATTATTTGCCGGAGATGTGGGTCAAAATAAATATGAAGAGATAGATATAATTGAAAAAGGTGGAAATTACGGCTGGCGTATCAAAGAAGGTTTTCATGATTACAATGTCCCGACAGGAAGTTATGATACAAATCTGATTGAACCTATCTATGAATATGATCACAGTATTGGAATTAGTATTACTGGCGGATATGTATATCGGGGAAATGCTATTCCTCAACTGACAGGTAAATATGTTTATGGAGATTATAACGGCAAAGCATGGGTATTAGCGAATACTGCTAATGAATGGGAAAATAGTGATCTGACATTTGTCAATAAACCAGAGGGAAACCTGCAGATCCTTAGCTGGGGCGAAGATGAAGATGGAGAACTTTATATGTTGGCTACTATTGAATCAGAAAAAGGCTTGACAAGTGCGATATACAAATTGATAAAATCCGATAAGTAAATTACTGGCACTAAAAAATTCAGGAAACTCTGCGTGAAATTTTGTTTAGAATTCTGACGAAGGGCTTCTTGATTTGCCATCTTGTGCAAGATGAGTCAATAGAATTTTTTAGAAATTCAAACCGAAGCCTGATTATTTATTTCCATTAAATTGGCGAAGTCTTTCAAATAAGTAAGATAGCAATGATGACAACATCTAAAAATTAAAACATGAAGAACAATCGTAGAGACTTTTTAAAATTATCGGGCCTCACTGGTTTAACTGTAGCTGGTGGCGGAATTTTCAAAGCATTTGCATATGATGGAAATAATCACGATAGTGATTTGCTCAATCTGCTTACACGAAAACCAGGCAATCAGCGGTTTAATATGTCAGGGTATGCTGCGCCTAAGCTCGAAACCGTCAGAGTAGGTTTTATTGGGCTTGGGCAGAGAGGACCAACTCACATGATGAATGTGACTAAAATAGAAGGAGTAGAAATTAAAGCTTTATGCGATGTTAGGCCAGCGTATGTTGAGAGTGCTAAAAAGCGCGTTCAGCCCTTAGGTCATAACCCTGAAATATATACCAATGATACTGAAGCCTGGAAGAAACTTTGTGATCGTAAAGACATAGACCTCGTATACATTGCCACTCCGTGGGATATGCATACGCCGATGGCCGTTTATGCAATGGAGCAGGGGAAACACGTATGTATTGAAGTTCCTGCAGCAGTAACGCTGAAGGAATGCTGGCAATTGGTAGAGACTTCTGAGCGAACCCGAAAGCATTGTATGATGATGGAAAATTGTTGCTACGGTTTTTTTGAACTTCTTACATTAAACATGGCACGACAAGGATTTTTTGGAGATATTATTCATGGTGAAGGTGCATATAATCATGACTTATTGGAACATAATTTTGCCAAAGACGGATATTGGGATATGTGGCGTTTGAAAGAAAATATAAAAAGAAATGGAAACTTATACCCCACACATGGATTAGGACCCATATGCCAGATAATGAACATTAACCGGGGTGATAGAATGGATTTTCTGACCTCCAATTCCAGTAAAGATTTCATCATGTCCAAAAAAGCCAAAGAACTTGCGGCAAAGGATGATTTTTTTAAACCTTTTGTAAATGAAAATTATCGGGGGAATACAAACACCAGCACGATTAATACGCATAATGGACGAACTATTATGGTACAACATGATGTAAGTTCTCCCAATGTTTATTCGAGGATTCATAGAGTTGTTGGAACGAAAGGCACTGCTCTCGGATATCCTCTTCCTCCCAAAATTTCAAATGGAGGGAAAGACTGGCTATCTGAAAAAGAAGTAAAATCAATCAACAAAAGATTTGAACCTGCAATAGTTAAAAAGATTGGTGAATTGGCTAAAGAAGTTGGTGGTCATGGCGGTATGGACTTTATTATGGACTGGCGTACAATAGACTGTTTACGGAATGGGTTGCCATTTGATCAGGATGTGTATGATGCAGCACTTTGGAGCTCCATCGCGCCATTAAGCGAATGGTCTGTAGCTAATCATTCAAATGCTATTACAGTACCAGATTTTACGTATGGTTCATGGATTACAAATCAACCTGTTGATATTTTACTTGATAAGGGAGGTGATACCAAAATAAAAATTTAAGATGGTTTGCCCCAACGATTCTATCGAAGAGGTACGATGCATTTATTTATTTAGATGAAACAAAAGCGCTGCATCCATTGCATATTCAGCCTGATGGGCACCAGATGCCGGAGACTTATTCTTTTGGAGTATAACTTATAGCCTTATTAAGCGTTACTTTTCCGATCCTACAGTACAAAAGGAAATGAGAAATCTAAAAAATTTGTTCGTTTACTGTCAATTTCATTATCCATTTGTAGCTCCATAATAGGCTGCGCCCAGCATAGCTGTTTTGGTATTTAAAATAATGCTTACAGTAACTTTTTCCAAAAGATGATTCATTCGGCCACTGTCCAAAAACGAATTATTAAATTGATACTTTTCAAACAACGGAATAATTTGAGGCGCAATTCCGCCACCGATAAACAAACCACCGGTTGCTTTCATTTTCAATACAAGGTTGGCGGATTCATGTGCAAGGAATCGAACAAAAAGCCGCATCGTCTCATCACAAAGAGGGCTTTGCTCAACATGATTGCTAATTACTGCAGCAGCATCACCTTTATTAATTTCATCACTGAGCCAGGCAGGCTCTTCTAATTTTTTTTCTTCTTTGAGAAATTGATGAATATTAAAAATTCCAGGGCCGCTAATCAATCGTTCATAACTAACATGTCCGAATTTATTTTGCAAAAATTCATACAATTCAAAATCAGTTTTATCCCGCGAAGCGAAATCAGTATGGCCGCCTTCTGTTGCAAAAGGATGATACAACTTTCCGTCAAAGTATAAA
>JBDTKP010000090.1:0-11420 GCA_039935255.1 Gelidibacter sp.
TAAATTTTAGCCGTATGTTCTTCATTAGAATTAGAAGTTGTAAAGGTCAACGTACTGCCGACCTTCATTTGAGAAGCGTATTTTTCAGGAATCGCAAAGGTCAATTTTATCTGACTTGTATTGACTAAATTGGCAATTGGCGTTGCTGGCGTGACGTATGTACCTTTAGAAATGGATCGCAAACCTATGGTTCCAGAAAAAGGTGCACGCACTGTAGTTTTTGATAATTGTGCGGCGATCAATTCGGATTCTGCGCGCGCCGATTCATAACCCGCACTCGCCACCTCAAATTCCTCCTGACTTATCGCTTGCTTTTCTAATAAAAGCTTGGCCCGTCGCTGATTTTCAGAAGCCAATTGTTGCGCTGTTTTTACTTTAGATAATTGGGCACGGAGCTCAATATCATTAACGCGAAAAAGAACTTGTCCCTTCGACACTTTCTTTCCTTCTTCAAAATTAATGCTTTCAACAATGCCAGAAATCTCACTGCGAAGTTCAATTTCTTCATTAGCCTCTAAGGTTCCTGAAAGCTTGATGTTATCCGCAAACTTTTGGGCTGTAAGCACCCTTCCTTCAACCGCCATGATAGTGACGGTTCTTTTTACATTTTTTGGACTACTAGTTTTTGAATTGGTATTAATTCGATAGGCAATAAGCGCAATGATGCCACAAATAATAAGCGTGAAAAAAATATACCTTTTTTTCATTAAAAGTTGGTTTAAATAGATTAGGGAAATGTTACATTCACACAAATCTAATTTTTTTAATTTTAGAAGTCTCGAAACTGCTGTTTTTTTAACAGATTTTAAGAGAATTCATTGAATAAAATTTTATAGGTTTATTTACGACTGATTTGCTGTCTGACTAAACTTACAAAGCGAGAAGCGCGTACCAATGCGTATGAGATAAATTGGAAACAAAGGACTTACCAACTAATTCCTGTCATTAAAATATCATAATCACCCCGGAAACACACAAGAGCAGCATGAGGGATCTTTTAAATAAACGCTCTTCAATCTTCATAAAAGTTCGCTTCCCTAAAAATTGGGCCAAAAGAAATATAGGAAGCACCAATAAGGTCATTTTTAAATGGCCGACATGTAATAGGCCACTCACCGCTAAGGCAGGAACGCGGGCTATAGTCACGAGTCCGAAAACTCCGATCATTGTCGCTCGAAACACTTTCACGTCCTTCACTGTATTTTCAACACATATCGCGTATAAAGGCCCACCCGTAGAAAATAACCCCGAAAAAAAACCAGCCAGAACCCCAAAACTTAGGACACCACCTTTATGAAGTTTGATTTTCCCTTTACCAAATAAAACGTAAGCCACATACACCAAGATAAATAGGCCGAGCGCTCTTTTTAAGACCATGGGTTTTGAATACATCAGCACCACAGTTCCTAAAACAACGCCTACAACAGATGCCATAGCTAATTGAAAAATAGTGTTGCGATCAATATTTCTCCATTCTTTAGTGATTAAAAAAACACTTGAAAACAAATAAAAAATAGAGATGTAAGCAATGGCATCTGGAAGTTCCATTTTAAAAAGCAAAATAGGAAGCGCCATTAAAGACCCAGCAAACCCAACCACAGTTTGCACGTAAAAGCCAACAAATATTCCTGCTGAAAGGATTAAAAATAATTCCGTGTTCATATTAAAGCTTTATTTTCTGTGACCATCAAAATTACACGAGGGATCTTGCTTATTGAAATGGATTAAACGGAAATATGATTATATTTACATATAAAGAAGGAGTTTTCCAACCAAAACAATTGAATCCATGCTTGGCGATATAGATAGACAAATAATCGACTTGTTAAAAGAGAATGCTCGCGCTTCTTTTGCAGAAATAGGACGTAAAATAGCCCTTTCCCCATCCTCTGTTCGCGAGCGGGTTCAGAAGTTGGAAGACTTGGGCGTCATCAAATCTTATAGCGTCAGGGTAAACGAAGCGTTACTTGGCAACGGACTGGAAGTGTTCATCTTATTAAAAATATTTGACGGAAAACTGAAATTCATATTATCAGAAATCCACACGTTTCCGGAAGTTCAGGAAGCCTTCAGAATCACTGGACCGTACAACATACATCTTCGCGTGGCGCTCAGAGATCAATTACACTTGCAACAGTTTATAGACAAACTCATTAATTACGGCAGCCCTACGACCCTTCTAGTGCTTTCTGAAATTTAGAAAATTACGAGTGGGCTTATGTTTGACGAGCTCTTTAGCCATTATTTAAATTCAGAAATTTTGTTTTTACTGGCTATTATAGCCATTGATAGCTTGGAAAGAGTCTCAATTTTCAATTGATTGTTTCCACATTCCACAACGTTTTCTATTGCAAATATTGATAATCATGTTAAGTATGGACTTGTTTTTGCTCACCATACCACGTTTAATGAATAGGCCCCATCACAGCAGAATCGCTCACAGATCATATCATAATGGCACACAAAAAAAACCTCGTAATTTTAGAAAGTTTTTAAGGTCAACGTGATGGCGTATAAATTTAAAAATTACTTTATTTCAAAAGCAGATTGATAGGTAATAACCGTATCACTTTTAATGAAGTTTAAATTTTGATTGTGATATTTTATCTCAGTCAAAAATTGATGGGCATCAAATTCGGCAAGGGTAAACGTAAAATCATCGATATGCAATTGCTCATTGGTCGTTTCCAATTGTTCTGAACTTAATAAACCTATCGTTTTTTGTACCACATATATTCCATTTTGCAACTTTAAAGCGTCGATACCTACCTCTTTTTCTATATGGAATAAGGGAAACATCACCATTTCATTGAACAATTCATTGGATTTAAATCTTAGAACTTTTCGACGGTTAAACCAGATTTCAACTTGACTTTTAGGCGTATTCAGCATGCCTTCATTTACAGTGGCATCGATATCTGACAGCTCTTTAATATTTTTATCTTTTAAATGATAGTAGAAAAAAGGATCTAAAATTAAATCCGTGAGAGGACGGTTTCTTCTAGCTGCAATTGACAGCCAACGCTCGTGTGTTTCCGGATCTAAATCGAGTTGTCTTATTTCTATTCCTTCACCAAACGTGTTAATTTTTATTTTTGGCATGTTTTTAATTTCTCTCCAATAGATTATTCCATAGTAAGATTTCCTAATTAACGTCTCTTTAATCCAATATGCCATTCATATTGCCCGTTACCCACGACAAGCCCGAAAGACTTCTTCCAAACTGATCGAAAACCTAGATAAGCTGCCGTGCGCCAAATCGATTTTAGTTTCATCTTGCCACTTCGCCATCAGTTTTCGTATTGTTCATCTTAAAATTATTAGCTTCTTTAAGCGCTGCATATTTAGTTCTATCCAAAAAAAAATCAGCTGTGCTTTTTCAACTTTGATAGGATTTTAATATGTCTTGTTTAATTTCGGCACTGGTCATCTTTACTCTATTTAATAATACAAAGATAAATAACCAATACGCCAAAAGGTGTCGGTTTTATTTATGATATTATTTCGAATAACCCGTTCATGATTAATAACTAGGTCTCAAAAAAGCAGTTTAATTTTGAATGTTTCTCGTGCTTACCCCATTAAGAAGAGTTAGAGGTATTTGTGCTTGAAAGGTAAAGCGATGTGCTTTTTTTTGACCTCAATTGAAGCAGTAGCATATTAAAATTTAAACTTTAAAAACCGACGTTCTATTTGCTAAGCACTTTGACAGGTTACTTCTCTCAAAAATTGACTTTTATAATCTTCTAGGAGAAAAGTATCTGTGTTGTCCGATAGTGTTTAATAGTATATATTGCGCAAGACATAAATCATTTAAAGATTGACTTATGTTTCCAAAAAGAATTGACAGAGGGGCGTTTGGTGCTTTTATTTATAAGTTAGTTGCAAGTTAAAAACAAAATGAGAACAGAAATTAAAACAAAGGAAAAAGTCATTTTGACCTTAAGAAAACATTGGTTTACATTAATTGAACCGTTGTTTTGGTTTTTACTCTTTTTAATCCTCTCCTTGATAACTTTTCAGACAGAATACGGCATTTTTTGTCATATTGGAACTGTACTGACGATCATATGGTTTACTTACAAAATCATAGACCGAAAAACTAATATTTGGGTTGTAACAAATTTAAGAATCATTGATGAGTACGGCGTGTTTTCGGTAAATTCAAAAGAAAGTCCTTTGGACAAGATCAATAATGTTTCATATCATCAACCCTTCATTGGACGAGTTTTTGGTTACGGCGATGTTCAAATTCAAACAGCCGCTGAGATGGGTTCAACAACCCACAAGATGGTTGAAAAACCTAGACTATTAAAAGACACCATAACCAGATGTCAAGATGAATACAAACAATCACAAATGCAGGAACAAGCGCTACAGTTTGCTGGCACAACACCAGGTCGTCAAAACCCAAAGACATCTTTGGCCGAAGAATTAATAAAGCTCCATGACCTTAAAGTAAAGGGAATCCTATCTGAAGACGAATTTAACCAACTTAAAAATAGAATGTTAGCACAATATTAAAAAAAAATCCTCTTCTACTGCAAATTCCGTATCTCATTTATCTCAAACTCACCTACTGAAATTCACATCAACCAACCTATTAATTTTTCGGGATCAATATTAAATAACGCCGAGCTTCAGCTCGAGGCATCAATCTGCAAAAAGAGCAAAAGACTTTAGCCCAAACCATAACCTTAAGGACAGTTCGGGCAAAGCCCTTTACTATTTTATGTTTTAGCCTCAGCCAAAGCTGCGGGTTATAAAAAATCAATTATAAGGCTTTATCTCAAAGGAGTATTCATAAGCTTTATTTGCGGGAATCGTATATTCAGGATGCACTAAGCGTCCCCATGAGGTATCACCACCTACACCCATTTGTAGATAATCAATGTTCCAGGTTATGGTTTCTCCAAATTTGATATCTGCGCCATGTTTTGAAGTTACAGGCACCAAACCAGAAGCAGACTCACTCGCATCATCACTATTAAAATCAATTTCTGGCATCGCAAATGGCCACACACTGGTATTGAGCAAGATGTTACTTGATGCTTTTAAATTCAGATTCTCACTGGACACATTTACCCATCGGACATCGGTTTTATTGCCAGTTTCTTGTGGACGCAAATATCTTTCAAACTGATCCACAACTCTTCCTGAGTACACTCCGGTTTTCACTCCTGTTTTTCGGTCCCAATAGCTTTCTATTTCCCCTTTGCCGTACCAAGATATTTCTGTAAAATCTTTAGGCAAGGTCATGTACATTCCCAAACGTGGTAGATTAGGAAGGTCTTTTTGATTGGGCTTGAAACTATAATCAACGTTTAGGCTTCCATCTGTTTTTAAAGTGTATTTAACCTCTACACTTGCCTCATTGTTTGCTAATCCATAAGCCACTTTATACGTGATGCCGTCTTTAACTTGTCTAGGATTTTCAACGATTTTCGAACTATAATTGTAGGTGGCATCTTGCCAAACTTTAGCCCATTTAAACATATTGTTTCCTAAATCATTATCTGTTGGTGCACGCCAAAAATTAGGACGGATGGCAGCATTGGTGATGAGCTTTCCTTGATGCGTCCACGATTGAATTTCGCCCGACTTTGCATCAATTTTAAAATCAACAACTCCGTTTTTTATGGTATAAGAAGCGTCACTTTCAACGACCTGAAGCGATTCACCTTCAGACGAAGCTACTTTCTGAAATTGGCCTTTCTGAAGTAAAAACTCATCCCAACCCACTTCATGATTTTTAGGAATTAAATTTTTATCTTCTTTTTGAATCAAACTGACTTGAAGGATATATTCATCTCCAGCAGACAAAGCATTTGGGAATTTCTCCAAGGTCATCTTTTTAGTCTCTTGCGGATTGACGGCAACGCCAATATTCTGATCTTGGAACACTTGTTCCCCATCCTTTAAGACCTTCCAAGAAATGGTTTTATCAGAAAAATCCACAAAGAAATTCTTATTTGTGACCTCAATCACACCATTACCTAAATAATGAAATTGCACAGGTTCATATACTTTTTTCACTTCGGTTAAATGCGGATGCGGATTGCGATATGGATCCACCAGACCGTTGTTTAAAAAATTTCCGTCCGTTGGTAAATCGGGATGGTAATCGTGGCCATAAGCCAAATATGGATTGCCATTGTCATCTTTATATTCCAAAGCTTGGTCTACCCAATCCCAAATATAGCCACCTTGAAGATTGGGATAGGTTTCAATAATATCCCAATAATCTTGCAAATTGCCCACTGAGTTCCCCATAGCATGCGCATACTCAATCATGATCGAAGGCTTATCAGAATTAGACTTACCGTGGTTGATTAAATATTCTGGTTTTGGATACATGGGACAATAAAGATCGGTATAATCTTCTTTTCCTGCAGGCTCGTATTGTACAATGCGATTATCGTCCTGTGCTTTTAACCATTTATAGGTGGTTCTAAAAATCTCGCCTCTTCCCGCCTCGTTTCCTAAGGACCATGAATAAATGGACGGATGGTTTCTATCGCGATAATACATGCGTTGCGTACGCATTTCGTGGGCTGGCAACCAGCTCATTTCGTTACCCAATTGCGTTTTTTCATCGATAGCCAAAGGATGACTTTCAATATTTGCTTCATCCACAACATACAAACCGTAGGTATCACACAACTCCAACCAATACGGATCGTTTGGATAATGTGACGACCGTACGGCATTAATGTTATTTTGTTTCATGAGTTGGATGTCCTTTTCCATCGATTCTTTCGATACGATATGTCCTGTAAAAGGATCCGTTTCATGCCTATTCACACCACGGATATAAATAGGCTTCCCGTTGATCAATACTTGGGAGTTTTTTATTTCTACACTTTTAAAACCTAAGCCTCTTGTGATATATTGATTGTTTGCAATATTACCTTCGTCTTCCAAAATAATTTTCAGAGTATATAGATTAGGCTGTTCGGCAGACCACTGTTTCACATTTTCAAGGATATTTTCAGACACCAATTGAGCACTATCATTCGCAGCGATATTTAAAACTTTTGAATCTTTGTATTTTGAAGTTTGACCGTCAAAAACTTCTATAGAAACTTTTCTTTTGACATCTGCATCAGAACGATTGGCCACTGAAACCATGTTTTTGAAAATTCCGTTTTGATAGTTATCATCCAAATTGGTATATGCGTAATAATCTGAAACAGAAACTTTAGGTTGCGTATATAAATACACATCGCGTTCAATACCACTCATCCGCAGAAAATCTTGACTTTCCAGATAACTGGCATCGCTCCAACGAAACATTTGCAAAGCCAATACATTTTTTCCTTCTTTTAAATACTTGGTAATATTAAATTCAGCCGGTGTTTTGCTGCCTTGGGAATAGCCAATATACGCTCCATTTAAGTAAAGATACATCGCAGATTTTGCGCCCGCGAAATGCAAGATGACCTCTTCAGACAAAAACGCTTTATCTAAGATAATTTCCTTTCTATAAGTTCCTACAGGATTATAATCGGTTGGAGCATCGGGCCATTCTGTGGTAAATGGATAGCGCTCATCCAAATAAATTGGATGGTCATAGCCTTCCACTTCCCAGTTTGCAGGAACAGGAATGGTGGCCCAATCGGAATCATCAAAATTGACGTTTTGAAACGTTGTGAGTCTTTGTTTTGGATCTTTTACCCAATTAAATTTCCATGGTCCATTTAAACTTAAGAAACGTTTTGACTGTTCCTTTTCTTTGAAATCTCCATTTTCAAACCCAAAATAGGTCGCTCTAGGTGCGAGTTTATGTTCTTCAAATATTTCGTGATTGAAGTGATAAGTTTGTTCAGGTACTTCTGAAAGTGGCGCCGTTTTGCAACCCATTACGAACAATACAGGGATAATACTTAGTAGTTTCAGTCTCATATTTTTTATTATTTTTAAAGTCTCATGCTATTCGGTAAAATCATTTCCGCTGAATGACGACGGTAATAGCATGCGCGTTTCATTATTATAATTTAAAGTTGCATAAAGTCTTCTGCAAATATTTTTCTTAAATAAAGAAGTAGTTCTTCTGCGTTTTCATTATTAAAAACAAGGGGTGGTTTAATTTTTAACACATTATGATCAGGTCCGTCAGTACTCATTAAAATGCCATGGTCTTTCATTCTATTTGCTAAATAATCGGTTTGAACTGCCAATGGATTCATATCAGCATCAACCAATTCAATACCCAGAAATAACCCTTGCCCGCGTACATCTCCAATAATCGGAAATTCTTCAGCCAGCTTTTTGAGCTTCGCTTTTAAAAATGTGCCAACACATAAAGCGTTTTCTTGTAATTTTTCACGTTTTACAGTTCGGATAACTTCAGCCCCGATAGCACACGATACAGGGTTCCCTCCAAACGTGTTGAAATACTCCATGCCATTGGCAAACTTTTCCGCAACCTCTTTTGTGCAAGCAACTGCTGCCACCGGATGTCCATTACCCAACGGTTTACCAATAGTCACAATATCAGGAACGACATTGTGCAATTGAAAACCCCAAAATGTTTCGCCCAATCTGCCGCAACCTGTTTGGACTTCGTCAGAAATACAAAGGCCGCCAGCGGCTCTGATTAATGAATAAGCTTTTGCTAAAAACCCATTTGGTAATTCTATTTGTCCGCCACAACTGATAATCGGCTCGATGATCAATGCACCAACGCCGCGACCTTTATTGTGAACGATATCGATTTGCTTTTGTACTTCTTCAACGTATTTATCGCCAGCATTTGCCCCTCTATATTTACCCCGATAGGCATCTGGTAAAGGAAAAATATGGGTGTGTTCGGGTGCGCCGCTTCCACCCTTCCCATCAAACTTATAAGAACTGATATCGATACACATATTACTGTTGCCGTGATAGCCGACTTCACTTGCAATAATATCGCGTTGGCTTGTGGCTGCTTTCACCATTCTAATGGCCAACTCATTGGCTTCACTTCCTGAATTCACAAAATGCAAGACGCTTAACTCTGGTGGCAAAGTTTCAATAAGCTCTTTGGCCAACGCATTGATATTGTCGTGCAGATAGCGGGAGTTGGTATTGATCAATGCCATTTGCTCTTGGCCTGCCTTGACGACGTCGTAATGTTCATGGCCCACATGTGCGACATTATTTACGGTATCTAAATAGGCTCTACCATATTGATCCATTAAATACTGCCCAGCACCACGTACCATTTTGATGGGCACTTTATATTGAAGACTCAAGCTTTTGCCCAAATGCTGCTTGCGATAGTTAATTAATTCGGCATTTGAAGTTTCAAAACTGTTTTGAAGCGCTTGGGATTTAAATAATAAGTTCGGATCTGGACAAATGCTTTGCCAAACATCCAACTGATTATAATAAGCAACGCCAGGAAAGTCGTTGTGATAATTTAAAAGCGACAGCATCACTTGAAAATGAAGATGTGGTGCCCAATTCCCGTTTTCTTTGGAATTTCCTAATTCGCCGATCTTTTCACCTTGTTTTATAAGGTCACCTGCTTTGTGTTTTGTAGCACTAGCAACTGACAAGTGGCCGTAAAGTGTATAAAACTCAAAACTGTCAGTCGTATGTTTTAAAATGACTAAACCCCCATATTCCTTGTTTCCAGCGTCGTTTATGGCCAGCACAACTTCGCCTTCCAAAACCCCATGAACTGGAGTGCTGCTAGGCAACCAAAAATCAATACCCAAGTGGATGGTTCTACTTTCTTTACCAGTATTGCCAATTTTATCATAAGCATTTGAGGTGTATAAAGCACGTGGTTCTAAATAGCCACCAGCGATAATTTTATTTGGAACTTTCTTTTGAAGTTGATTGATTTTAAACTCAAACAAATCTAAATCATTAAACTCCTTTTGATGTCCGATCCATTTGCTCGACACACTTAAATCCAAGGGATCGATTTCTTGCTTTTGAATGGTTGGAAATAAGTCGTCAAGCTTAAATATTAGTTTTTTAGCCCAATCATCAAAAGACTTTGCATTAGGATGTGCTTCAAAGTCACAAGCATTTCTAAAACTATAATGGGCGTATTCAGAACTTATCTGTTGCCATTTTTTAAGGACTTCCCATGCTGATTTCTCGCTAATCAATAAGTATTTATTATCAGGCTCTTTGCTTTTGTTGATGGCAGATTTGGTAACCGAAATTACCAATCGCATGGCAATGGCATTATACAGATGACCTAATTCCTCCTCTTTTATGGCAAATTTAGAATGATACCCTGCAACGATCGGAAGCGCAGCTTCCAAGGGATCGCTATGATCCATTATGGCATAAGCACAAGCCACTGCAAGATCATTAATAATTTGCGTGTGAATGGCATCTCCATAATCAATAATAGCTTGAACTTTGGGGTTGATTAAATCTGAGGTCACAATAACATTATTGTCATTGCCATCATTATGCACGACTGCTTTTCTTAAGCGTGAATAGCTTTCTTGAGATTTTTCAAATGCGCTTTGGAAATATTGAATGATTTCTTTTTCTTCTTCATTAAACAGAGACACATGCTCTTTTGTCCAAAGTGCTTGTGCGATATCCCATTCAAATTCACGATGTGCTTCTGGATGATCAAATCCATGTAGCGTCTGTGTTAATAAGCCACATTGTTGGCCCAGGCTAAAACGCAAATCATCCAGCTGCGGATTTACACCACTCCAAACCCTACCAGAAACCCAACTTAATAAGCGTACATGACGTGTATTGCCATAATCATCTGTAATTTTAGAAATAGCATTTCCAGCACTATCACTAATTACTCTTGGCACCATAAGATGCTGTCCATGAACTTCAACGAATTGTAATATTTTTTGTTGAAAATCAAGATAAGTTTCATTTTCATTCTGACGCGAAATTTTCAGAATATAACCTTCTGAATTAGCAACTTTAATTCTAAAGTTAAAATCCACTTCCCCGGGAAGCGCGGTTGCTCTTCCCTTTATATTATACAGCTTTAAAAGAATCTCTTCAGCTTGCTGCGTTTCTATTTTTAAGATATCGTAGTTCATTCAGTCGTTTTGTAATAACATGATAAGATGTGCTGCGCTCCAACTAAAATTTTGAGCATTAAGACCTTCACCCGTTATTGGATGATAATTTTCACGGATGGCCGATCCTTTTCCTAAAATACCGTCGGCACCTTCAATAATTTGGTGTGTGGCCTTATCGGCGGCTTCATTAAATCCATAGTTACGCAAGCCTTTTACTCCAAAAAAAGCCTGATCTAACCAATTTGGACCTCTCCAATAGCCTTTTAAAGGATTGAATTTTTCATGATCGGCACTCATCGTTTGAAACGGCACTTTCGTATAGAATTTTTCAGGATCCATTAGTTTAACTTTTACAGCCTCCGCTTGTTGCTGTGTTGCCGCATTGGCCCATAGAGCCGTCCACCCTTCGCTTCC
>JBDTKP010000091.1:0-10423 GCA_039935255.1 Gelidibacter sp.
ATTTCATCGGGATTGGTTCTCTGAGATACTTCGACAAGCTCAGCATAAGCGATTCACGCAATCACGATTTCATCGGGATTGGTTCTCTGAGATACTTCGACAAGCTCAGCATAAGCGATTCACGCAATCACGATTTCATCGGGATTGGTTCTCTGAGATACTTCGACAAGCTCAGCATATGCGATTCACACAATCACAATTTCATCGGGATTGGTTCTCTGAGATACTTCGAAAAGCTCAGCATAAGCGATTCACACAATCACGATTTCATCGGGATTGGTTCTCTGCTTACTTTACGTCCATCAATTCCACATCAAATACCAAGATGGCATTTGGAGGAATCACGCCACCTGCACCTTGTGCACCATAGCCTAAATCACTTGGAATAACTAAGCGTGCCTTATCACCTACGTTCAATAAGCAGATGCCTTCATCCCATCCTGAGATGACCTGACCTACTCCAACTTGAAATTCCAAAGGATCCTTACGTTTGTATGACGAGTCAAAAACAGTTCCATCAGCCAATTGTCCTTTATAATGAACAGAAACAGTATTGCCCTTAACGGCCGCTTTTCCGTTTCCTTTATGAATAATCTTATATCGTAAACCACTTTCAGTTTGCTCGAATCCTGCTGCTAATTCATCAAGCTCTCCTTGTTTGGCTTTGCGTTCTTCAGCGATGCGCTTTTCTCTTGAACCTTCAAAAGTTCTAAAAGCCTCCACAGCATTAAATTCTTCAGCCTCAGCACCTTTTCTGATAATCTCTAACTTTTCAATCAGATCACCTTGCACAATGGCATCCACAACATCTTGACCCTCCACAACATTTCCAAAAACAGTATGTTTGTCATCTAACCAAGGCGTAGCAATATGAGTTATAAAGAATTGACTCCCATTTGATCCTGGTCCTGAGTTTGCCATTGACAAAACACCTGGAGTATCGTGTCGTAGATCCTGATGAAATTCGTCATCAAATTTATAGCCCGGATCTCCAGTTCCCGTACCTTGTGGACAACCACCTTGGATCATGAAATCAGGAATCACTCGGTGAAATTTTAAACCGTCATAATTAGGTGTGCCTTGTGGTTTTATAGAATTCTCTAAATTCCCTTCCGCCAAGGCCACGAAATTCCCAACCGTTCCTGGTGTTCTGTTGTGTTCTAAATTAACCAAAATATCACCTTTATTGGTGATGAATTTTGCATATAAGCCGTCTTGCATTGTTTTTTATTTTTGTTTGAAGCTGTAAAGATACAAATTGATAGCGAAAAATGATTTACAAAATAGGATTAGGTTCGAGGAATAAGGTGGGAGTACTATAAATATTATCCAGAATACTGTAAAAAAAATAATAGGAATGATTTTGCCATTCTATAAATAGCAGTTAAATTTGTACTGAGTTTATAATCAATCTAAATAATTTTTAAGATGAAAAAAATAGTCTTCGTATTTTTAGTTGCACTTGCATTTAGCTGTGGTGACGACAAAAAAGAACAAAAAACCGAAACAAAAGTTGAGAGATCGGCTTTCCCTGCAGCAACAACTGACTCTAAAGAGGCTATTGTAGTTATAGAGGGAAATGACCAAATGAAGTTCAATAAAAGTGTCATTCGCGTTAAAGCGGGTCAGAAAGTAAAACTTACATTAAAGCATGTTGGTAAAATGGATAAAGCAGTAATGGGCCATAACTGGGCTTTACTTGCAAAAGATGCTGACGTTGCTACTGTAGGTAATGCTGCGGCAATGGAGGCCGATAATGATTATATTCCTGCAGCTATGGCTGATCAGATTATTGTTCACACCAAAATGCTAGGTGGAGGCGAAAGTGACACCATAGAATTTGATGCTCCGGCTCCAGGAACTTACACGTTCATGTGTACTTTCCCAGGTCACTACGCTTTGATGAAAGGCGAGTTTATCGTAGAATAGTTACGACAATAAAGACTTCAAAAAAGGCTGTAATTGATATTACAGCCTTTTTTATTTAAAACAATCAATGTTTTTTAATGTATGAAGAACTTCCTCTGTACAACGCTGTGCAATTCCCTTATATCGCATACTGACAACGCAGATTACTTATACTTACACAACTTACTGCCATACCAAAAAATCGCGATTGCACTCGTTCATTCATCCTCCCCATAAATCAACTCGATAAAATCAGTTTTCTGTAAGTCGCCAAAGTATTCCTTTACTTCGACATCTTTCAATAAGGCTGTTATATCTGCTAACTCATAACGAGCACCGATTAGAAGTTGTTCGAGTTGTTCCACTGGTTCTTTTCCAAAGAAATCTCCAAAGATTTTAAAATCCTTTATATGTCCTTTTTCAACAAAAATTCGGAGATCGATTTCCCCAACAGGAAAACGTTTGTTGCGTTGAACGTTGAATTTAGGTGATCGGCCATAGTTCCAATCCCAAGTGTCATATTTTTCTTCTTTTAATTTATGGACCGACTTCCATTCTTCTGAGGTAAGATGATAGCTTTCAAAAGCTTCGCTTTCATCATAGAGACCTTCTAGCAATAATTGTCGGAATTCTTCAATTTTCAGAGGCTTCTTTAAAAACTCAGAAATATTAGCAACACGACTCCGCACTGATTTATGCCCTTTGGATTGGATTTTACTCATTTTTACGTTGAGCGCATTGACCACTTCACCTAAATCGGTGTCCAATAATAAAGTGCCGTGGCTAACCATTCGCTTACCGGTAGAAAACTGGGCTGTACCAGAGATTTTTCTTTCGCCTACCTCTATATCATTTCTTCCCTTTAACTCAGCATCAAGTCCTAAATTGTTTAAAACTTTGATTACGGGTGCCGTAAATTTTTTAAAATTATTCAAACTTTTCACATCGTGGTTGGTGATGAAGCTAAAGTTAAGGTTGCCAAAATCGTGATATACCGCTCCACCACCCGACACACGCCTGACAATATGAATGTTGTTCTCTTCAACATAATTATGGTTAATCTCTTCTAAAGTATTTTGATTGCGACCTATAATGATCGACGGCTCATTGATGTAAAACAGCAAATAATCGTTTTCAGCACTAAAATTCCGCAACGCATATTCCTCTAAAGCCAAGTTTAGTTTGGGATTGGTATTACCTTCATTTTCTATAAAAATCATGGGATACTTATTTACTACAAAGATAATTAATTGTCAATTAGGAACGAAGTTTGAGGTTTAAGGTTTGAGATTTGGGTAATTAAAAATCACTCTAAGTCTAAATAATCTAGCTTCATAAGTGATCTGTGGAAAACCATTTCACAAAGGGTCACAAGTAGTCCATTTACAATATTAAGGTTTTCTTCTTTTTGGAATTTCTACTTTATAAGGTTAGTTTTACAAAAAACAAATACATGAAGTCTTTTATTACAAAGTTAAAGTCGGCGTTTGGCGAAAGCAAGGTTGGAGAAGAGCCACATGATGACACTTTTACAGAAGCTATTATTAATGATGTGGAAGGTGCCCCTTATGCCCTATCAAAAACCAATGTCTTATATGCAGGGTTGAGCGAATTAGCAGGTTATCATTACTTTAAAACGATTATTATTGGCACTTTTCAAATAAAAACCTTCAAAGGCGCAAAATTAGTAGTAAACGGAAAGGATTTTAAATTAGAACTTAAGTCGGATATGGAGGAATTGGAATCTGAATCTTCAAATATCCCTAACCGAAACATTACCAGAATCGATTTTGAAATAGAACATAAGGATCTTTCAAAAATCTCAAAAAAAGTCATAGAAAGTCTTGAGCTTATTGCTCTAAAAAATCATGTGCACTTCTCGATAATTCAGGGCGATTTCGATGAGGAGTTAGCTGATGAGACATTGGCAGACGATAGCTTGACAGATGATGCTGTACATCAAGAAGGAGAATAATTTATAGTTTTAGAAATTGCAGATCACAGTCAAAAGTTAACTGTGGCATTTTTAAAACAAAACTTAAGTCAGCTTCTAAAAATTCTTTAATCACGACAATCCAAGATTATTTATAAGTAAACGATTTAATAAAATGATCAAAAACGAGAATTCATACGCTAAACGCTATTATAGAGACAATAAAATAAAAACAATCTACCAATTACCCTTATATAGCTTTGAGAAGGTGGAAAAAATTAATTCGCGACATCACTAATAAATTTAATGCGGTACAAACGTAATTCTTCGTCATCATAATCGCCATCAAATTCATCTATCGCCACATCAATTTTATCGGTTTTTGATTCCATAAAATAATCATGGATTTCCTCTTGTTGCTCTTCGTCTAAAACATCATCAATCCAGTAATTAATATTCAATTTAGTACCTGAAAAAACAATCGCTTCCAATTCCTTTATAAAATCCTTCATAGTCATCCCTTTGGCAGAAGCAATATCATCTAAAGGTAATTTACGATCAATGTTCTGAATGATATAAAGCTTTAAAGCAGAGTTCATTCCAGTGCTTTTAACCACCAAATCGTCTGGTCTAATGATATCATTTTCCTCAACATACCGGTCAATCATCGCAATGAAGTCTTGGCCATATTTCTTGGCTTTTCCATCCCCCACACCATGTACATTGCCCAATTCCTCGAAAGTAATTGGATATTTTAAGGCCATATCTTCCAATGAAGGGTCTTGAAAAATGACAAAGGGAGGCACTCCTAGCTTTTTGGCATTACGTTTTCTTAAATCTTTCAACATGCTCATCAGTCGTTCATCAGCAACCGCACCTTCACCTTTTGAAGCCGTGATAATACTGTCATCCGTCGTCTCATCAAACACATGATCTTCAGACATCATAAAAGAACGCGGCGATTTCAAGAAGTCCCTACCACTATCGGTCAACCGCAACACCCCATAAGTTTCAATATCTTTTTTCAGCATTCCTGCAACCAAAACCTGACGAATCATGGCCATCCAATAACGCTTATCCCGATGTTGCCCCATTCCAAAAAATGGCATTGTATCTGTTTTATGCGAGACAATCATGGCATTCGATTTTCCGGTGATAACATGTACCAAATCTTTAGACTTGTATTTATCATTGGTCTGCGCCACAGTACTTAACAAGATCACAACATCATCCTGTGCTTCATACTGTTTTTTAGGAAAACGCACATTATCATCCATATTCCCACCGTCGCCGGTTTCGTTATCAAATTCTTCACCGAAATAATGAAGGATGAATTTTCGTCTGGACATAGAACTTTCAGCAAAGGCAACCACTTCTTGTAATAAAGCATGACCAATCTCTTGCTCAGCTACGGGTTTACCTGACATGAATTTCTCTAATTTCTCAATGTCTTTGTATGCGTAAAACGCTAAACAATGGCCTTCGCCACCATCACGTCCTGCACGACCAGTTTCCTGGTAATAACTTTCTATACTTTTTGGGATATCATGGTGGATAACGAAACGGACATCAGGTTTATCAATACCCATCCCAAAAGCAATAGTTGCCACAACCACATCAACATCTTCCATCAAAAACATATCCTGATGTTTCACTCTGGTTTTAGCATCTAACCCCGCGTGATATGGGACCGCCTTAATACCATTAACCTGAAGCACCTGCGCCAATTCCTCAACACGTTTACGACTCAAACAATAAATAATACCTGACTTTCCGTCATTTTGTTTTACAAAACGGATAATATCAGAATCTACATTCTTAGTCTTAGGTCGCACCTCATAGTAGAGATTTGGTCTATTAAAGGAAGCCTTAAAAGTATTGGCATCTGTGATATCCAAACTTTTTAGGATATCTTCCTGAACTTTTGGAGTAGCAGTGGCAGTCAATCCTATAATGGGAATATTGTCCCCTATCCGCTTTATAATATGTCTGAGATTTCTGTATTCAGGTCTAAAATCATGTCCCCATTCACTAATACAATGCGCCTCATCAACGGCCATAAATGAAATTGGCACTGATCTTAAAAACTCAACATTTTCTTCTTTGGTCAAAGATTCTGGAGCCACATAAAGCAGTTTTGTAATCCCACTTTTAATATCTTCTTTAACCTGTTTAATTTCCGTTTTGTTCAATGACGAATTCAGCACATGGGCTACACCCTCATGCTGGGACACCGCTCGTATAGCATCCACTTGGTTCTTCATTAGTGCAATTAAAGGAGAGACAATAATTGCTGTGCCCTCTTCTATCAACGCAGGTAATTGATAGCATAACGACTTTCCGCCGCCTGTTGGCATAATAACGAAAGTGTCATCTCTATTTACTAAACTCTTAATAACGCTTTCTTGAAGACCTTTGAATTTAGAAAATCCAAAGTATTTTTTTAGTTCTGCATGTAAGTCAATTTCTTCTTTACTCATTAATCCCTATTGGTATTTTATATACATTTGCATAAGATTAAAGATACTCAATTTCTTTACATTCATCAAAGCCAAAAATCAATAAATTTTGAATATTACAAATTCTATCCTAAGCACTGCCAAAAAAACCATTGACTTAGAGAGTTCGGCAATCGCCAATCTTGCCAATTTATTGACTGATGACTTTGCCAATGCCGTAGAACTCATCTACAATTCAAAAGGCAGAGTGATCATCACAGGAATCGGGAAAAGTGCCATTATTGCGAATAAAATTGTTGCCACCCTAAACTCAACGGGTACACCCTCGGTTTTTATGCATGCGGCAGATGCCATTCATGGCGATTTGGGTCTCATTTTACAGGATGATGTGGTCATTTGCATTTCTAAAAGCGGTAATACTCCCGAAATAAAAGTATTGGTGCCTTTAATAAAGAATGCTAAAAACAAAATGATTGCCATAACGGGAAACATAAAATCTTTTTTAGGTCTGCAAGCCGATTATATATTAAATACGTATGTCGAGCAGGAAGCCTGCCCAAATAACTTAGCGCCTACCACCAGCACCACTGCCCAGTTGGTAATGGGTGATGCGCTTGCTATTTGTTTGGTAAATTTAAGAGGGTTCTCGAGTAAGGATTTTGCAAAATATCATCCTGGAGGCGCCTTGGGCAAACGCCTTTATATGCGAGTAAGCGACTTGTCTTCAATAAACGAAAAGCCACAAGTAGGTTTAAATACGAATGTAAAACAGGTCATCGTTGAAATTTCTGAAAAAATGTTGGGCGTTACTGCTGTTGTTGAAGACGACAAAATTCTTGGAATCATAACGGATGGCGATTTAAGACGCATGCTCACCAAAAGCGATGCATTCGTTCATTTAACAGCAAAAGACATTATGAGTTCCAATCCCAAACGGATCGATGAAAACGCGATGGCTGTTGAAGCCATGGAGGTTATGGAAAATAACGGAATCTCTCAACTTTTGGTAGAAAACGAAGGTAAATATGCTGGTGTAGTACACATCCACGATCTTATCAAAGAAGGCATTATCTAATGGCGAAAAAAACCTCCAATGAGATGTCCTTTTTAGATCATCTTGAAGATTTACGTTGGCATTTAATCAGGATCACACTAAGTATTGTTATCGCAGGGTCAGTGGCGTTCGTTTTTTCAAGATGGATTTTTGACGTCATTATATTCGGGCCGAAAAGCATGGATTTCCCGACTTATAAATACCTGTGTAAATTATCGACATTTTTAAATGTTGATTCTACATTTTGTGCTGATGAATTTCCGTTCAGTATTCAAAGCAGAACCATGGGAGGCCAATTTTCAGCAGATATTTGGACCTCTATTTATGCTGGCTTTATTATCGCATTCCCTTATATCATCTATCAATTATGGCGCTTTATAAGTCCTGGACTGTTAGATAAGGAACGTAATAGCTCACGGGGTTTCATTATCATTTCGTCGTTATTATTCTTTTTAGGGGTGTTATTTGGCTATTATGTCATCACGCCTTTATCCATAAACTTTTTAGGAACCTATTCTGTGAGTGATGAAGTTACCAATCAATTTGACATCAGTTCCTATATTAGTTTGGTGCGCTCGGCATCTATTGCCGCCGGCTTGGTGTTTGAATTGCCCATTATTATTTATTTCTTAACTAAAATTGGAGTCGTCAATCCACAGATGCTTAAAAAGTATAGAAAATATGCTTTAGTGATTATCCTGATCCTCTCAGCTATAATTACGCCTCCAGATGTGGCAAGTCAAGTTATTGTGGCCATTCCTATCCTTATTTTATATCAAGTTAGTATCTATATTTCTGCCATTGTAGTCAGGAACCAAAATCGTAAAAACAAAAAGCATGTCTGATATTGTCAAAGAATTTAATGAGTATCGCACCAAAATGAACGATAAAATTTTGGGTGATGGCAACAATAAGATCATCAAACGTATCTTTAATTTAGACACCAACGCTTACGCAGAAGGTGCCCTGGATGTCAAAACTAAAGAACTTTTAGGCTTGGTAGCTTCTGCAGTATTAAGATGCGATGATTGTATAAAATACCACTTAGAAACCAGTTATAAAAACGGTCTTACAAAAGCAGAGATCAGCGAAGCGCTTGGTATTGCCACGTTAGTTGGCGGAACTATCGTTATTCCACACTTACGCCGAGCTTATGAGTTTTGGGAAGCTTTGGAACAACAATCCTAAACTTTTTATAAAAAACAATTGGTTTATTAGGTGTCCTCACGGATTTTACTACTTTTATCCCTACAACTGAATCTATGAAACTAAGTGCATCAAATTTAATGAAGTCCTACGGCGGGCGACAAGTCGTAAAAGATGTCTCTTTAGAAGTCAATCAAGGAGAAATCGTCGGCTTACTGGGACCAAATGGTGCTGGTAAAACCACATCATTTTATATGATTGTAGGCTTAATTAAACCTAATGGTGGCAAGATTTTTCTAGATAATCAAGAAATCACCAAATTCCCCATGTACAAACGCGCCCAACACGGGATTGGTTATTTAGCACAAGAAGCTTCCGTTTTCCGCAAATTAAGTATTGAGGACAATATTTTAAGCGTGTTGCAGATGACAAAATTGTCAAAGAAAGAGCAGCTGGACAAGATGGAGTCTTTGATCGACGAATTTGGATTGGGGCATATTCGAAAAAGCAGAGGGGATTTATTATCAGGTGGTGAACGTCGCCGTACAGAAATTGCACGTGCATTGGCCACAAATCCTAACTTCATTTTATTAGATGAACCTTTCGCTGGTGTGGATCCTGTTGCTGTTGAAGACATTCAACGCATCGTTGCACAACTGACCAAAAAGAACATTGGGATTTTAATTACAGACCATAACGTTCAAGAAACCTTGGCCATTACCGATAGAACTTATTTGATGTTTGAAGGTAATATTTTAAAAGCAGGAAAACCTGAAGAGTTGGCTGAAGATGAAATGGTGCGTAAAGTTTATCTGGGCCAGAATTTTGAATTGCGTAAAAAGAAAATTCTTTTTTAGAGATAATCCTCTTTTGATTATTTTATTTTCTTGGTGTGGATGTTTTCTACCAACAACTCCTAACTTAAAAAGACATACTATTGTTGATTCTTCTAAAAACCCTAATTTTAACAGTTAGAACAAACATTTTGGTAAAAAAATACCCATATAGGAATTGGCGCCGTTCTCGGTATTTTAAACCAACAACTTTTCCTAAAGCGTCACTTCCTAATCAATCCCACCATCTTTTTAATCCCACTAAATACTAAAAAAGCTACAAACCCAAAAGCCACACCCACAATAAACTCTCTAATAATGGAAGGCCAAGTTTCTAACAAATGATGCAAAAAGTCAAGGTTATGAACAAAAATACCGCCGGCTACAAGCAGCAATGCAATGGTCCCAATAACACCCAAGCTTTTTATTACCCATGGCAGGGCATTGACCAAGAGATGACCAAAAAAGTCAGAGACACTTTTATCTTTATCATTAAAATTTATCAAGCTATAACCAAAATCATCCATCCTTACAATAAGGGCAACAATCCCATACACCCCAACGGTGGCAATCAATGCCACTATGGTCACTACTAAAATTTGATTGAGAAGTGGAATCCCAATAACACTACCAAGAGCAATAATCACAATCTCAACGGATAGTATAAAATCAGTGACGATTGCTGATTTGATCTTTGATTTTTCAAGTTCCAAAATCTCCTCTTCACTAAGATCTTCCTTTGAAACCTTTTGTGATTCATGATGATGTGGCATGAGATATTCATACACCTTCTCTGCGCCTTCATATGCCAAATAAATACCACCTAGAACCAAAACAACCGTCACAGCAACAGGGAAAAAGGCACTCAATAAAAAAGCAACAGGTAAAATAATGAGTTTGTTCAAAAACGAGCCTTTCATAATGGCCCACAACACAGGAATTTCACGCGACGCCATAAATCCGGAAGCTTTTTCAGCATTGACAGCAAGATCATCGCCCAAAATTCCAGCGGTTTTTTTTGCAGCAATCTTGCTCATCATTGCAACATCATCCAGCAAAACTGCGATATCATCTAAAACTGCGAAAAATC
>JBDTKP010000092.1:0-9136 GCA_039935255.1 Gelidibacter sp.
TCACTTCCCGTAATGATTGGGGTGTGCATATAGTAAAATCCGTTCTCATTAAAATATTTATGAATAGCGAAGGATAGTGTTGAACGTAAACGCATCACCGCACTGAACGTATTGGTTCTGGTTCGCAAGTGAGCATTTTCTCGTAAAAACTCAAAGGAATGTTTTTTAGGCTGAATAGGATAAGTCTCCGGATCAGAATCCCCTAAAATGACAATTTTGTCTACTTGAATCTCAACAGATTGTCCCTTGCCTTGACTTTCGATCAATTGGCCTTTAATGTGAACGGCTGCACCAGTAGTGATGCGCTTTAATGTTTTTTCGTCAGTGTTTTCAAAGTCCACAACACACTGTATATTTTGAAGAGAAGAACCATCATTCAAAGCAATAAAACGATTTGCTCTAAAAGTTCTAACCCAACCTTTAATGTCAATGTCTTGCGATTTAAAATCTGCTTTTAATAATTCTGCAACGGTTTTCGATGTCATAGTCATAAATTTAAGAGTGCAAAGATAAAAAAAGCCTGTGGTGTTTCAATTTTTAAATGTCAAAAAACAGTTTCTAAAAAGTGGTAATCACTTGTAATGCAAAAATTATCATGTTCCTTGTTAAAATCTATGAAGTACACGTTATTATGGTTTGCTTTTTCTGTTACTTTTTCTTGATATAAGCAATTGATCTCTAATCGGAACTTTCATAAAAGGTTGCAAATTAAATTTGTCCTTTTCAGTTTTTTTGACAAATTTCAGTGTATGTTTTTTAGAAGGAAATCCAGCGCATAATTAGGAAAAGTGAGTCTATAGTATTAGAGTGGGTACAAATAATTTAGGTGTGCAGGATCCATTGTGCCGGAACCACCAGCTCGCTTTTGTAAACAATTTTAACCTCTATATTTTACAGTTGAAAAATAGGAGCGCTAAATGTTTAAGACGGTTTATAGAGTAAGGTTAAAGGTGAACTTGGCCGCCACATTATCGGCAAATTCTGGTAAATGGTAAGCGCCATAGCGGTAGGCAAAGCTTAATCCAAAACCAAATATAATTTTATTCAATTCAAGTCCAGCTTCCGAGTAGCCTTTTCGAAGCGTACCAAACGTAATGTTTTGATGGCGTTCCATATGAGTCATGTCTCCTAAGGCAAAACGCGAGATCAAGACCATTTGTGGTTGAATACGTTTTGCAATGTTAAAAGGTTTGAGGTAATGTTTGAGTTGAAGTGTGGCATATCTGTCCGAAAAAAACTCATTGAAATACATGGTTTCAAAACTGTTGATGCCTGCTACAGAAAACCGATTTAAAATGGTGAGTTTGTTAATGTTGTTAGGATAGGCATGGTACAAATTGGTCAAAGGTGCTGTCCCTGTTGCTATGCCACCTGTTAAAGTTGCTTCAGTAAAGGAATTGCCTTCAGCATTATAATCTAGCTTATAGATGGTTCTAAAATCTACTTTTGAGAAATTAAAATCGCCATCTAAGACGTCTTTAAAGCTTTTAGATAGTTGTAGGGTGAAGTTAGGAAAACCTTCTTTTTCGACTTCTACATCACCAATGGGTTCAAAAGTGTTGAATGGATTCCACTGCAAAGACACTTTGGCCATGCTTATCCGAAACTCTTCAAAAGCAGTACCATCCACCAAAAAACTATAATCATATGTAGGATTTACATTACTTCTAGAAAGTTGGGTCTCAGATAATAAATACGGTGTAATCCTGTGTTCAAGAGAAACAGTCTTAGTGACATGACGATGGAACAAATTAATATTCAATAATCGAGGCTCGAAAAATGAAAAGAAACGTTTGTCAGTTAAAAAATTGGAGCTTCCGGTTTCCTGTAAATCGTCAGTGTAAGAAAGATTAACCCATGTTCCTGAATCTTTAGAGAGTCTAAACCCGCCCCCAATACTATATTTAAATTTATCGTCCTTAAACCCGTAAACCACATAACCATTCATCCGGTATTTCTCAGAAAGATTGTCATTGGTTTTTCCTCCCAAGCCAGATCTGATGCCTTCATATTGATTGTATTTTATGAAGTATCGAAGATCGATATCTATATATCTAGTGGGGAAAAAGCCATTTCCTATTTGTTTGAAAAATTTGCTTTTCTTTATGGAGTCTTGTTCTACAACGGTTATGGTGTCTCCCGTTTTAGTAGGAATTTGAGACTGTGCTGACCATATGCAAATGATAAAAAAAAGATAAGCACAGTATTTTTGCATATAGTAAATGATTAATAATTATTGTAACTCTAAAAAAAGCGACTTGTAAGTCGCTTTTTAATTATACGGTCATGATTTCCTTTTCTTTTACATCTAAGGCTTCATCAATTCTTTTAACGTACTTATCAGTTAATTGTTGTACTTCTCCTTCAGCACTTTTTTGAATATCTTCAGAAACGTCTGTCAATTTCTTAATCTCTGTATTGGCATCTTTTCTTGCACTACGAACACCAATTTTGGCGTCTTCTGCTTCTGCTTTGGCTTGTTTAGCCAAGTCGCGACGACGTTCTTCAGTCAATGGTGGTACGCTAATGATGATTAAGTCACCATTATTCATCGGGTTAAACCCCAAGTTGGCTATTTGAATGCCTTTTTCAATTTCTTGGATCATCTTTTTTTCCCAAGGCTGTACTGTAATTGTTCTCCCGTCAGGTGTATTTACATTGGCAATTTGGCTTAATGGCGTTTGTGCACCATAATAATTGACCATAACGCTGCCTAACATGGCCGGACTCGCTTTGCCTGCTCTAATATTTCCAAACTGCTTTTCAAGATGCTTGATGGCATTCGCCATGGCTTCCTTTGTACTATCTAATATAAATATAATGTCTTCGTTCATCGTTAAAAATTTTTATTTCTAAAACAATCCAAAAAATGAGCCAAATGGCATTTGTTTTGGTTTATAGATTGACTGTAGTTCCAATTTTTTCCCCAGAAACCACTTTTAAAAGGTTGCCTCTTCTGTTCATGTCAAAAACTATAATTGGCAATTCATTTTCTTGACTCAGTGTAAATGCAGTGGTATCCATTACTTTTAATCCTTTGCGCAAAACATCATCAAACGTGATGTGATCGAACTTCACAGCGGTGTCGTCTTTTTCCGGATCAGCATTATAGATGCCATCTACGCGAGTCCCTTTTAAAATAACGTCGGCTTCTATTTCAATAGCTCTTAAAACGGCCGCTGAATCTGTAGTGAAATAAGGATTTCCTGTACCACCACCAAAAATCACGACACGACCTTTTTCTAAGTGACGCATTGCTTTTCTTCTTATGAAAGGCTCTGCTACTTGGTTGATATGTACTGCAGATTGTAATCGGGTAGGTATGCCTGCATCTTCCAGAGCGCTTTGTAATGCCAATCCATTAATTACCGTTGCCAACATGCCCATATGGTCACCTTGCACACGATCCATGCCATGGCTTGCTCCTGCAACTCCTCTAAAAATGTTTCCACCGCCAATAACGATGGCGACTTCAACACCTATTTCTGTGATGGTTTTAATGTCTTCGGCATATTCGGCTAGTCGTTGTGGGTCAATGCCATATTGACGATCTCCCATTAATGCTTCGCCTGATAGTTTGAGAAGAATTCTTTTATATTTCATGTGTATATACTTATAGTTTTCAATGGTCACATCCTATTCGCCATAAATAATTCTATTGAGTGTTATGGTTTTTAGCATGCTCGTTTCATGTGTTTATTCTTATTGTTTTCAATGGTCACATGCTGATCGCCATTAAAAATTCACTTGAGTGTTATAGTTTTTAGTATGCTCGTTTCATGTGTTGTGATGAAAAGTTTAGCAAATATAATGATTATTGTAATTTACAAAAGTAGAAGTTGTTATTGTAGTGGTTTAAACTTTCCCATTCTCTAAAAAATGTCCAATTTTCGATTTAACACAAAAAGTTTTCACCATTTCATTTCCATTTTAAGGTTTCCATGATGTGCTTGATGTCTTTTTTTAAATAGTCGGCCGCAGGTAAAATGGAGTCATAATTTGGCTTCGCATAAAATGAAAGTGAACCGTTCAAAAAATGGTTGATACTATCTGTGACATAAAATTGCGATTGGGATGCGGCATTGCCACCAATTTCATAGAACATGCCAAAAACGCGATGGTCTTTGTTTTCATAAAAATCGCCTTCAATAGCGTCTGCTTTTTGGGTATGTTCTTGGGTGAGGTTTTGTGAATCTCTAATCAATGGAATAAGATTATCTTCGGTGACCTTAATATAGGTCAAGTAAATAGTGCCTTTTAACGACGGATAATCAATATTAATACCAAATGAACGATTCTGAGCATCTGTTTTAACTCTTTTAATCGGTGCCGAAAGCGTATTTTTTTCAAAAGAGAAAGGTAAATCGGTTTCTGTTTCTATATATTCCGGTTGCGGATAATCCAATCGCAAAAAACCTTTTGGTTTAGGAACGGGCGCTTCTCCACACGAAACGCAGAATAAAAACAATATGGCAATAGCAAACAATTTAGATTTAATCATTTTTTAAAATAGTGAACTTTACCTGCTTAATTCGTTTTTTATCTAAAACCTCTATAGTAAAAGTATAATTTTTGAAAACAATCTTACTGTTTCGTCGTGGGAAAACTCCCGAAATTTCCAAAACAAAACCTGCAATCGTTTCCGCTTCTCCTTTATGAGCTTCAAAATCAGAGTCGTCTTGAAGGTTGATGATTTTGTAAAAGTCCTTTAATGGTGTCTTCCCATCAAATGAATAATTATGATCATCGATTTTAGTAAATATCAAATCATCATCATCAAATTCATCACTGATATCGCCCACAATTTCTTCAATAACATCCTCTAAAGATACCAAACCAGAAGTGCCACCATACTCATCAACCACCATTGCTAAATGCACTTTTTTGTCTTGAAATTCAGCCATTAAGTCGTCTAGTTTTTTATTTTCTGGTACAAAAAACGGATCGCGCAACAAGGCGGTCCAATCAAATTGTTTGCGGTCAATATAGGGGAGAAGGTCTTTAACATATAATATACCAACAACGTTGTCAATGGTTTCCTTGTAAACAGGAATTCTTGAATAACCATTTTTTATAATTTCGGGAATGATTTCAGAGTATTTCTGCTCCTTTGACAAAGCAAAAATATCAATACGGGGGCGCATGACTTGTTTCGTGTCTGTATTTCCGAAGGAGACAATCCCTTGAAGGATTTTGTGCTCTTCTATAGTGGTCTCATGTTCACTGGTTAGCTGTAAAGCTTGAGATAGTTGGTCCACGCTAATATTGGATTTTTGTTTTCCTAACTTATTATGGATGCCAGTTGTAATAAAACGCATTGGCAAACTTATTGGTGAAAAAATAACATCTAAGATTTTAATTGGTTGCGCCATGAAAACTGAGAATTTGACCCGGTTTCTATTAGCATAAATCTTTGGAAGTATTTCTCCAAAAAGTAAGATCAAAAATGTGACGATTATCACTTCCATTAAAAATCTCATCCAACCAATTGTGATTTGGTGGAATAGATATTTCCCAACGGATGAAAATAGAATAACGATGGCAATATTAATAAAGTTATTAGCTACGAGAATAGTCGCCAATAGTTTTTTTGGACGTTCTAAAAGCCGAGAAATAACTTGAAATGCACTTGACTTTTGCTGTAAACCATTGTCAATGTCAGAGCGAGTAAGTGAGAAAAAGGCTACTTCAGCACCCGAGATGAGAGCGGAACATGCGAGTAATATAAATATTGAAATAACTCCTATTAATAAGGAGAGATTATCCGAAGATTGAAGAATTAGGAATTGCGTGGGTTCAGGGTCCAATACAAAAGAAATTAGTTAGATTTTTTAAAAGGGTAAATCATCATTTTGTTCAGGTTCAGCAACATTGGTATTAGGGTTTGTTGCCGGTTGTCCTGGTTTTGGAGTGTTTTCTTGACTCTCATTTTTAGTAGTTAAAAACGTGAAATCCGTACACTGAATTTCTGTAGAGTAGCGTTCAATGCCTTTATCATCCGTCCATTTTCTTGTTTTGATGCGGCCTTCAATATAAACTTTATCGCCTTTGCTCAAATATTTTTCACAAATCTCAGCGGCTTTGTTGCGTACTACTATATTATGCCATTCAGTATTGGTAATGCGTTCATTGGTTTGCTTGCTCGTATAAGTCTCATTGGTAGCCAAAGGGAATCTACCAACACAGTTTTTATCATCAAAATAGTGCATTTTCACATCATCACCTAAGTGCCCAATCAACATGACCTTATTTAAAGTTCCAGACATAATTTATTTAAAGTTTAGATGCAAAATTAACCATTTGCGTTGACTTTCTTAAAAGTAATGAAAATTTGTGAGTTATTATTTATGATCTTTTGAATTCATCATTCTATATTGATAATTCTTTTTATCCCATTCTTCAATACTGGCACATGAAAATTCAGAAGTAATTCGAAATTTTAATTATCTTGTTTTAAATATGAACTTAACAGAGAGATCGGCTATTTAACTTCATGTTTGTTGGATAGCACGCTATAGATCTTATTTTATATCTTTTTAGCTCTGTATAATTACTTAAGCATCAAAAAACTCATCAATGAAATTGCTGATTAATATGGACGTTGGATATTTCTTTAATTCTGCTATAGGAATGCCCTTTTGCGGTAGTTTATCAATTTCCACAATCCAGAATTTGGTATGTAAATGCTGATGGGAAAGTTTGTGCACAATGTCCTTATTATTATATAGACTAAATTCAAAAGGAGCTTCCGTAAAATAGGACTCAATAAAAGGATGCGTTTTAAAGTCAGACATCTTAAGTTTCTGATCTGTTTCTAATAGGGGGAATTGATAAAGGTTTTGCCAAATCCCTTTTGTTGTTCTTTTCTGGAAAATGGTTTTCTTATCGGTAGATAAGACGATTAGAAAATTAAAATATTTTGTGCTCACCTTGGTTTTGTTCAATTTAACAGGCAATACGTCAATCTTGTTTTTTTGAAGGGCGACACAGCTCTCGTTTAGTGGACAGTTAGAGCAGAGCGGATTTTTTGGTTTGCATTGTAAGGCGCCAAATTCCATAATGGCTTGATTGTAATCTGATGGGTTTTCATGATCCATCAAAGACATGGCCAACAGTTTAAATTCTTTAATACCTTTTGTTGAGTTTATTGGAGTGTCCACACCAAAATAGCGTGACAATACTCTGTAAACATTCCCGTCTACAACTGCTGTAGGTTCATTAAAACAAATGGATGCTATGGCACTAGCCGTATAATCGCCCACGCCTTTTAATTTTATAAGGTCTTTATAGGTGTTTGGGAAAATGCCGTTCAGTTCGTTGGCGATATGTTTAGCCGAACTATGCAAATTCCGAGCTCTGGAGTAGTAGCCCAATCCTTGCCAAAGTTTTAAAACATCCACTTCTTGAGCTTCAGACAGGTCAAAAACTGTTGGGTATTTGGCAACAAATGCTTCGTAATAAGGCAAGCCTTGAGCGACTTGCGTCTGTTGTAAGATGATTTCTGATAACCAGATAAAATATGGGTTCTTGCTATTCCGCCAGGGCATCTCACGCTTATGTTCTGAATACCAAATAGTTAATGTCTTGTTAAAATCTATCATTTTTTATAAATCTGAACAAAAATAAACCTTTATAGCCTTAAATTTTAATTAATTAGGTTTGAAATATTGAAATTAAAATGTCTATATTTGCATCCCTTATAATTAATAGATAAACCCTAAAATTAGTAACAATGACAAAAGCTGATCTAGTAGCAAAGATTTCTGAGAAATTAGGAATGGAAAAAGGAGATGTCCAGGCGACGGTTGAAACGTTTATGGAAGAAGTTAAAACATCTTTGGAAAGTGGTGATAACGTATATTTAAGAGGTTTTGGAAGTTTTATTGTTAAAACAAGAGCTGAAAAAACTGGAAGAAATATTTCTAAAAACACGACTATCAAAATTCCAGCACACAACATTCCTGCATTTAAGCCTGCAAAAGTATTTATAGAAGCTGTTAAAACCAATGTTGAGGTAGAACCAATATTGAAGTAGAGTAAAACATTAAAAGAAGTATTAATTTAAAAAAGACTTGATTTATGCCAAGTGGTAAAAAGAGAAAAAGACATAAGGTAGCTACGCATAAGCGTAAAAAACGTAGAAGAGCTAACCGTCACAAGAAAAAGAAATAAATTGAAAAAGTAGTTTTTTAACTACTTTTTCAGTTTTTACAGTAACGTTCTTTGATATAAAATTTAAGTTCTGCCGCTGGTTGTGGCTAACTTAAGTTTACCGGAATTATCCCGATAGTTTATCGGGAATCCTGTGTCAAAAAATTTAGTATAATCCATCTGTTTTGATGTCTATCACAACGGATTTAAATTAACAACATGGATAAAGAATTAATTATTCGTTCGAGTTCAGATTTTGTTGATTTTGCCTTATTAAAAGATGGAAAACTTATTGAATTACATAAAGATGAAGAGGATAATAACTTTGCGGTTGGTGATGTGTTTATCGCCAAAATACGTAAAGCTGTTCCTGGACTAAATGCTGCATTTGTTAATGTAGGGTATGAGAAAGATGCATTTTTGCATTATCATGATTTAGGTCCAAAATTGCCTTCACTTTTGAAATTCATAAAACGTGTAAGCACAGGGAAACACACAGATTTTCTGCTCAAAAACTTTCAGTTTGAAAAAGATATTGATAAAGATGGCAGTATTGCCGATGTGTTAAAATCAAATCAATCCCTCTTAGTACAAATTGTAAAAGAGCCTATTTCAACCAAAGGACCTCGCATTAGTAGTGAGTTGTCAATTGCTGGCAGGTATATTGTTTTAGTACCATTTTCTGATCGGATTTCTATTTCTCAAAAAATAGAATCTAAGGAAGAAAAAGATCGTTTAAAACGATTGGTCAAAAGCATTACGCCTAAAGGATTTGGCGTTATTGTCCGAACGGTTGCTGAAGGTAAAAAGGTGGCTGAGTTAGATACTGATTTGCAAAATTTATTAGGCCGTTGGACTGCAATGTGCAAAAAAATAAATAAAGCGCCGCACCCAAGTAAGGTACTTGGAGAAATGAACAAAGCGTCCTCAATATTGAGAGACATTTTTAATGATTCGTTCTCAAGTATTGTTGTGGATGATGAGG
>JBDTKP010000093.1:0-4544 GCA_039935255.1 Gelidibacter sp.
ATTTTAATATTTTAGTTAAAACAATGCCCAATGTGATAGTCAGGATAATGGAGTAGAACGTCAGGTTGAAACCCTCTTTACTCGTTTCGAGAGTTTCTTTGATGAACATTCCAAAACCTAAACCGACTACGGCAACTTTAAGTAATGCTGTAATGCCTTTTTGCGTTTGTTTTAAGAAGGGATGACTAAAAATCAATGCGAAAATAAATCCTAAAAGTAACGCCATCGGACTGTTGAGGAGTCCGAAAAGTGCCAATAAAATAAGGGTAAAGAAAATGAATTTAGATATTTTAGAGTTCATGTCGTTTGATTTCACGACGCAAAATTAAAGCTTAATTATAACCTATAAGCAAATTATAATTTGGTTCTAGATAACTAAAAGTTATAGTTAGAGCGTACAAATTTTTCAAAGTATTCCGTAACTTTGGAATTGTAACCTGTACGAGATGCAAAATAAAACCAACGTTCCATACTGATATCTTTAATGTCAATAATCTTGAGTTTGTTGTTGGTCAAATCTTCAGTTAGCGAATGGATTGATAGAAAAGCATAACTGTCAGAATGATATAAATAATTTTTAATAGCCTCTGTGCTGTTGAGATGCAATATGGTATTGAGATTTGTAATATGGTTCTCTTTTAAAATATCGTAAATAATATCCCTTGTTCCAGAGCCCAACTCCCTTTCTAATAGTGGAAGTTTTTGTAAATCTAATTTATCAACGGTATTATTCTTAATGGATACATTTCGCACATTGGTCACTAGGACGATTTCATCCTTAATGAATTTTTTAAAATGAAGCTGCTTATTGGTGTTTTTGCCTTCAGTAATACCAAAATTTAGATGTTCATTTAGAATGAGGTTTTCAATTTCTTCTGAATTTCCACTAATTATTCCAAAATTGACGTGTGGATATTGCGTACTGAATTTTGCTAGAATTTTCGGAATGATATAATTGGCAACAGTAGTACTTACTCCAAAATGAATTTTTTCAGGCAAAGCATCTTTTAGGTTGAGAAATTGTTGTTCCATTTCATCATAAATACTCAAAATACGATCTACGTATATTAAAAAAGCCTTTCCGTCGTCCGTAAGTTCAATAGAGTTTCTTCTTCTTATAAAAAAGTTGCTTTTATAAGCCTCTTCTAAATTTTTTATGGTTTTTGAAACCGCAGGTTGCGATATAAAAAGACGTTCCGAAGCTTTGGTAAAACTTAAATGTTCGGCAACAACTTTAAATATGTGCAATTTGGTTTTCATCTTACTTTTTTCTGCTCAACGTCAGTCCGTCGCGAATGGGAAGTAGAACGGTTTCAATCCTATCGTCATCTTTCAGAAGTTGGTTATAGCTAATCAGCGCCTCTGTTGACGTATCATCTTTTTTTAGTGGTTCAATCACTTTCCCGCTCCACAGCACGTTGTCGGAAATAATAAGGCCTCCCGGGTTTAATTTACCAATGATTAAATGAAAGTAATTACTGTAGTTTTCTTTATCAGCATCGATGAATACAAGATCAAAGTTAGTTTTCAATTGCGGAATGATATCTAAAGCATTCCCTAAGTGCTGATGGATTTGTTTTCCAAAAGCTGATGCATCAAAATACTTGCTCTGAAATTCTACCAATTCCTCATTAGTGTCAATGGTGTGAAGTTCGCCATCTTTCTGAAGTCCTTCAGCTAGGCATATTGCGGAATAACCAGTGTACGTCCCAATTTCCAATATGTATTGTGGATTCACTAATTTTGAAATCATGCTTAACACACGACCTTGATAATGGCCACTCAGCATGCGTGGCTGTAATACTTTTTGATACGTTTCTCTGGAGAGTTGTTGTAGTAGTGCTGGCTCGTCTTCAGAATGGACTGTAATATAGTGATCCAGAGCTTCCGGTAAGAAATTCATGATTTGATGAAATTTAGTTGTTTGATGACTTTTTTTAAATTTTCAATTGAGGTTTTGTCAAGGACCATCGTGTTAATTGTCATTTCTGAAGTTTTTGTCATTAATTTGTACTTCCCTGCAACATAGTGAGCGTCTGTTATCGTGTCAAGTTTTATGCGTTTTGGAAGGATGTCGTTTTTAATTAATACGCCATCTTTTATAATGGCATAATGAAATATTTTTTTGTAAAAATAACTTCCAAGAAATAAAATGCCAATAGCCAAATAACCATAACCTAAATAACTTTCACTCCTAAAAATGAGATAACCAACAAAGATAATAATCCATAAAATGCCAAATCCCAGACTATAGCGAAGTTGCTTTTGTGAGTATTTAAACTGCTGTGTCGAAGTCATTAATTGCCTAATATTCTATTTATTAATTTTTCTTTTGCCACTTCATCTTCACCACACAGCCATTTGATAACGTTGTCTTCCCAAATCGCATCGTGCTCAGCTTCTGTAATTATTTTCCGTTCCATGGCCAAATCCAAAATCTTGCCAGGGTAGGACGATTGTTGTGCGCTTTCCATTTCTCCCAATGGATAAGGGTCATCCAGTCCCATCAGGACCTGACTTGAACCTTGGTTTTTAATCAATAGTTCCAGACCTCCGGTATCATGCACCAAGGTGTCAAAGAAAATATTTTTATGACCCACGGCTCTTCTTGGGTGGCTTTTGCCCACAAATAAATCTGGTCTTCCATCAAATCCTTGGATGCGTCGTCCTAAATTGATTTGTGCCAGCTGACCACCATGTGCGAAACACGTACGCATATTTGGATATTTATCCTGATAACCATTTAAGGTTAAAAAATGATAGGCATCCGCACATTGCGCTAACATCCAAATCAAATGGAAGCGCCAAGAGGTATTTTCTAATTTTATGAATTTTTCGCCATCATACGGATGAATTTCAACGGCCAAATTATATTTATTGGCCAACTCGAAAATAGGTTCATTTTCTTCGTCAAAAATACAGCGCCATGTGCCGATCGTGTCCATGTAATGGGTTGGTAAACACAATAATCGCATCCCTAATTCTTCCACGCAACGTTCAATTTCCCAGCAGGCGCCTCTTACAAAGCCTGGATGAACTACAAATCCGCAAGTGAATTTGCTCGGATTTTCTCTTTGGACTTTCGCATTAAAATCATTTTGAAATCTCAGGGCTTGTTTCATTTCTTCCACGCGCAAGCCGTTGCCATACAATTGTGAAAGATTTAAAACAACCGCATGGTCGATTTTAAAACGTTCCATCCAAGCCAATTTATCATCCAAAAAGAAACTTGAATCCGTCACAGGACGGCTCCAATCTTTTTGAAGCATGAATTTCCGGTCTTTATCCACCCAGAAAATCTCTTTGTCTTTCATGAATTGAGGAATTTCTTCTGGATAAGGTAGAAGATGAGAGTGGCCGTTGATTCTTAATTTTCTTTTCATACTATTCCCGGCGTAGGCAGGGATCTTATTATTTTGATTTCAATCTTAATTGAAATCGAAAAAGTTAATCTTATATTTTTATGGAAGTGCTTCTTTATAATTCTGATAAGGTTTTGATGCTTACGAATTATAGGGTTAGAGCCGCTGATTCTAAAGGGTTTCTTTTTTTACTTCGATACTTCGACAGGCTCAATAGATCCAACAGGCATTGGTTAATCAATCTTAACCTGTGTTGGTGGCTCCATCAATTCGGCACAGTTTGGACATTTCCGTTTGTCTTTATCGTTATAATATTTGTCAAATATTTTTGGCATATCAGTTTCAATATTTTCAACGGTGAAATCTTCTTCATAAAGTTTGGTCGTACAATGTTCACAAAACCAGAGAAGTGCATCGCGCATGCCTTCTGGACGTTTGTATTCAATGACCAATCCCACGGTATTTGCACCACGCTGGGGGGAATGTGGCACCTTTGGGGGTAATAAATAAATGTCACCTTCCTTGATATGTACATCTTTTGGCGTTCCGTTATCGATGATTTTCAAAACAATATCACCTTCAAGTTGATAGAAGAATTCTGGCGTTTCATTGTAATGATAGTCTTTCCTAGTGTTTGGACCACCAACAACCATCACGATAAAGTCGCCGTCTTGCCAAACCACTTTATTTCCTACAGGTGGTTTTAATAAATGACGATTTTCTTCAATCCATTCCTTGAAATTTATGGGAGATACTAGGTTCATAATTTTGTTTTTTGGGCGTTCCCTTTCAGGTCAGGCTTTTCGCTATATCTTTTTATGTGCCATTTTTAGGTTTTCTTTAGCCACTAAACGCTTTCATAACGTATTGATTCTGTCTAGATTCTAAAATCTACATAAAAAGGATGTCGCTACAATCCTTAACGCGGGATTTCGCATTTAAAATTAAGTATAATGGAGTAGAATAAAAAGCGTTTCGTCTTTAGTCTTTGTTTAAATCCTTTCAATTATAAAGTTTTGATAAATCCAGCTTTAACAAGAAGATTAATCTGGTTAATATAGCTGAACATTCACTGCCAAAAGAGTCGAGGCCTATACCAAGACCTCACATGTTTTAAAAACCTTTGAGGTCTAATCTTTACGCTACATTAAATATAACTCAGTGTAACAGTTTCCTTCTCCT
>JBDTKP010000094.1:0-9460 GCA_039935255.1 Gelidibacter sp.
GCTTATCTTCCAACCCAACAAAATGACTCGTTGCTCTGGCCTCTCCCTTTCTAATCAGTCCTTTGATATAGCGTGCTTCTGGAATATCAATATCTCTTGATGTTTTATTTTGAAGTGCTTTAACCACTTTATTATAGATCTTCTGTGTCGTATCGCTTTCAATCTTAAACTTATCGTTGTAATCCACCACAAAACTTGCAAATCGCATAGCCTCTTCATCGGCTACGGCAATGTTACCAGAGGTTTGATAGGCTACGTGCACCTCATGACCTTGTTCGTGAAGTCTTTTAAAAGTGCCCCCCATACTAATGATATCATCATCAGGATGCGGACTAAAAATCAATACGCGTTTTTTGGCTGGTTCAGCGCGTTCTGGACGGTTACTATCATCAGCATTCGGTTTACCGCCTGGCCATCCCGTAATGGTATGCTGTACTTTATTGAAAATTTTAATATTGATATCGTAGGCAGGACCGATATCTGCCAAGAGATCACTCATTCCATTCTCAATATAATCGGCATCGGTAAGCATCAGAATTGGCTTCGCAAGATGTAATGCCAAGCCCAATACTGCTTTTCTGACCAGTCGGTCTGTCCAAATTACTTTTTCAACCAACCATGGTGTATTGATACGGCTTAGTTTTGACGCCGCCTCTTTATCAAGCACGTAGGTTGCATTATTATGTTCCTGCAAGAAGGAAGCTGGCACCTGATTGGTTACCTGGCCTTCTACGGAAGTCTTAACTATAGCAGCCTTACTTTCACCCCACGCCATCAAAATGACGCGTTTGGCTTCCATAATTTTTTTAACGCCAATGGTAATGGCTGTTCTTGGGGTATTGGATAAACCTGCAAAATCCTTACTAGCCGCAACTCTGGTGATATGATCTAGAGCTACTAAACGTGTTTTGGAGTTTTGTAAAGATCCTGATTCGTTAAAACCAATATGTCCATTACCACCTATCCCCAATATTTGGAGATCAATACCACCAAAAGCTTCAATTTTTTTCTCGTAACTCGCACAGTAATCAGCAATTTCTTCTTTAGATAAAGTACCGTCCGGAATGAAACAGTTTTCTGGAAGGATGTCTATTTGATCAAATAGCATTTTCTTCATAAAACGCACGTAGCTATTAACCGAATCTGGCTCCATTGGATAGTATTCATCCAAGTTAAAAGTGACCACATTTTTAAAGCTTAAGCCTTTTTCCTTGTGCAAACGCACTAATTCAGCATAAAGACCTTTTGGTGAAGAACCTGTTGCCAATCCTAAAATACAGGGTTGTTTTTGAGATTGTTTTACCTTAATAAGATCTGCTATTTCTTTTGCTACGGCTTTAGAGGCTACTTGAGAATCTTCAAACATAACCGTATTAATGTTTTCGAACCTTTTTTCGAAACCCGTAGCTTTATCGAGTGTGCTTTTTAACATGTCCTATTTATTTAATTATTTTTGACTTCTATTTTATTTTTTAATATGCGATCCATAACCCAAGCGGTTTGGGCCGCGGTCTCTCCTGTTGATGGATGTGACCCCCCTCCTAATAAGTCTTTCTTTATATTCTGAACATGGTACCATTGCACGTGTTCAGGATTTGGGATACTCAGACTTTCGGTGAGATCATCACGCTCTAAAACGACAGGCTGCTCTCCAAATACCGAAAAGCTGATGTTGCCTTCATTGCCATAGATTTTAACCGTGTCCTCGCGTTGATCAGCCCCAAAATCCCACGTTCCAAATCCGGTAACTCCTGAGTCATGGGTCCATTGGCCCGTGATGTTATCTTTGGCGGTATAGAGGCCTTGCTTATTTTTAGCCATGCCTTTTGCCGCTGTGATGGTTCCCAATAGGAATGTGAATAAATCCAATCCGTGAGAAGCCAAATCATCAAAATAACCACCTGGAGCAATCGTTGCATCAGTGCGCCAGTTATAGGCTTTTGACTTATCGATGTCATTGGCGGGCTTGCTAAAATGCCAATGAATATGTCTTATATTTCCAATTTTATTTTGGTCGATCCATTCTTTAACTTGCAAAAACCTTGGTAATGACCTTCTGTAATAGGCCACAAATAAGGGCAAGTTTCTCTCTTCAAATGCTGTGTTAATTCTTAAACACGATTCATACGACGGCGCCATTGGTTTTTCAATGCAACATATTTTACCAGCCTCAGCCACTTTTAGGGCATAATATTCATGCGAATCTGGAGGCGTTGCGATATAGATGGCATCAATTTCTGGGTGATTGATAAGGGCATCGGCATCGGTAAAAAAATGAGGGACATTGTGGCGTTTGGCATAATCTTCTGCCTTGGCTGCATCTCTTCGCATGACTGCAAAAAGTTCGAACCCTTCCGTTTTCTGATAGGCAGGCGCACTCTTTAGCTCGGTCACACTACCACAGCCAATCATTCCCCATTTGTATGCTTTAGTCTCCATCATTTTTACAACAGTCAATCGTTTACAGCAATTGAATTGAATCGTCTATTTGTTTATTTTGTCCAACTTTTGATTTTATGACCCTTAATCGCGAAAAACAGCACGATGAGATAACACGGAATCAAAATCCAATAACTGCTCGTTGATGCTGTTGATAACTCTGCAACATCCTGGATCCCGTTAGCAATCATCTCGTGTTTACCGGCATCCACTAAACGTCCGTATAATGGCGGAATGATAGCACCACCAGAAATGGCCATAATCAATAAAGCTGAAGCCGTTTTGGTGTGTTTTCCTAAACCATCCAAAGTTAATGGCCAAATTGCTGGCCAAACCAATGCGTTTGCAATACCTAAGGCAGCAACGAATAAAACAGAGGTGAATCCGGTGGTGGACAAAATACAGATACTGAAGATAACACCTAAGATGGCACTAATAATTAAGGCTGTTTTTTGCTTCAGATATTTCGGAATTAAAAGGGCACCAACAGCATACATGGCAACCATGGCCATTAAGGTATAGGTCGTAAAGAATTTAGCATCTGCTGCAGGAATTCCTAAAGAAATACCATAAGCGATAATCGTATCGCCAGCAATAACCTCAGCCCCAACATAAACAAATAAGGCTAAAACCCCCAACCATAATTGTGGGTACTGAAAGATGGTTTTAGAAGATTTTACACCACCAACCACTTCATCTTCTACTGTGGCTTCCACATGAGGTAAAGCGGCCTTTCTAATCAATAATGCAAAGATGAATAAGACCACGGCCATCACGATATAAGGTGTGTGGACACTATCGGCCATGGTATTTAAAAGCGTATTTTTTTCTTCGTCAGATACCGTACCTAATTTTTCGTTCACTTCATCAATACCTGATAAGAGAAGGGCTCCAAATATTAAAGAACCAAGTGCACCGGCCACTTTATTGGCAATGCCCATCATCGCCATACGTTTAGCTCCACTTTCTATTGGGCCTAAAATGGTAATGTATGGATTAGCCGCAGTTTGACAGATGGTCATTCCAATCCCTTGGATAAAAATAGCGACTAAAAACAAAGAGTAAGTACGTCCATCGGCCGCAGGAATGAATACCAAAGCGCCAACAGCCATAATTGCTAAACCTAATGAGATCCCGTTTTTATATCCGATTTTATTAATGATGTAAGAAGCAGGCAATGCCATCACTACAAAAGAGATGTAGGAGGCGGTGGCCACTAAATACGATTGAGCCTCAGTAAGCTCATTGATGGTTTTCATGAAGGGGATTAATGCACCATTAATCCACGTTACAAAACCGAAAATAGCGAAGAGCCCTCCAATAATGGCAATTGGAACGAAATTGTTTTTTGTTGTAGTACTCATAAGGACAGTTGTTCGGTTAGTGACATATTAGTTATCGTTTTTTAGTTTGGTAAGCGTATCTATAAAATATAATAGCTGTATAAAGCAATTTGAATTTCGGTTTATTAAACACCAAGTTTTTCACTCAAGCTCTGTAAGAGTTTAAATTGGTTTTTGGCACGATCCAAATTATGATCGTCATATTTGGTTTTGAAATAGATGTCTTCGTTGAGATAATCGGTTAAAAAGCGCAACCCGATAATAAAAATCATGGTTTTAGCACCCAACGGCAGATACTTCAGTTCTAATGGCGTTAGAGATTTTCCCATTTTCTTTAAAAAACCTTTGGTAAAAGCGTTATAATAATCGAGATTAAATTCCACAAGATCCAGATCAGCTTCATCTTCAGCAGCGGTATTGCAGCTGGTTCTGATGGCATCTCCAAAATCATAATGCACAATACCAGGCATTACGGTATCTAAATCAATAAGACATAAGCCCTTCTCTTTCCTATTAAAAAGTACGTTCGATATTTTGGTATCATTGTGGGTGACGCGCATTTTAATTTCGCCAGATTCCTTTAAGTTCTGAAGAATGTGCATTTCCTCTTTAGAGTTGTGTACAAGGTCTATATAAGGTTTCGCCTTTTCCAATCGCTCTTGAGAAGCTATGGCTAGTGCTTGCTCAAATTGCCTATACCTAAAAGGCATGTCATGAAAATCAGGAATCACCTCCGTCAATGTTGACGCATCAAAATCGTTGGTAAGGGTTAAAAATTGACCTAAAAGTCGTCCACCTTCATAAGCAACATCTTTATTTGGAACGGTCATATGGGTGACACTTTTGTCAATAAACTGCATAAGGTTCCAATAATTGCCTTCATCACCTTTGTAGTACGAAGCTCCTGTATTCGTTTTGAAGAACTTAAGAATGCGACGCTTTTGTTTTTTTAAAGACAGATGCTGTAACTTCTCTTTTATATGCTGACTGATGGCCACTTTATTCTCTATGAGTCCCGGCACATCAGGGAAAACACCGTGATTGATGCGCTGTAACACATAATACGGTTTCGATTTTGTTTTAATTAAATAGGTATCGTTAATGTGACCTGATGCCAACTCTTTAAAGCTGTCAAATTCAGAGTCATGCTCAAATTGTCCAAAAATTAATTTTAATCTTTCTATCAACATCTTACCACAATTTAATTGGATACACCCCTTGCTCCTTTAGCTTACCAATGGCGGCTTGTACAATTTCTTTATCTTCTTTATAGGTGACTCCAAACCATTGCGCGTCAGATTTCAAAACTTCCACACTTGCCTTTTGAGATCTTAAGATCTCGTTGATCACGTACGGAATGAAAAACTCTGCTTTCGGATTATTCTTATTAACCTTTAAAAACGCATCAAACAATTCCCCTCCAAACTCAAAACATTTAGGCGTAAAACCCCAAAAATTCATGGAAACTATCGTGTCGCCATCAATTGGAATGAACTTCCCGTTCTCATCCTTTCGCATCAGTTCCCCGTCCATCTTTTCAATGTGAGTGCGTTCCGTAACATCGACCAAATAACCGTTTTCATCCACCTCACATTCCCCTCTGGCAACATGACCATGATCTGAAACCGTATTTTTAAGAAGGTAGGCCATCATATTGAAATCATAAGAATTTTTATCCTTTTGAGACAAGGATTTTGCCATCATCATAAAAGCTTCACGACCGTAAAAATCATCGGCATTAATAATGGCAAAGTTTTCTTTTACCGCGTCCTTGGCCATTAATAACGCATGCCCTGTACCCCAAGGTTTTGTTCTGTTAGGATCTATATATTTTTCTGGAACACTGTCAAATTCCTGAAACACATAATCCACATCAGCTTTCCCTTCTAATTTTTTATCAAATATTTCTTTGAACTCTTTTTCAAAACTCTTTCTTATGATGAACACAAATTTCCCAAATCCAGCGCGAAGGGCGTCATAAATCGAAAAATCGATGATGGTATCTCCTTCTGATGTAAAAGAATCCATTTGTTTCAAACCCCCGTACCTACTTCCCATTCCGGCTGCTAAAATGACTAATGTTGGTTTGTTTGTTTTTACCATTTTTTTTTGTTTTAATTCGTAAAATAATCTCAAACGACTGAGAATCTTGTAAGAATTGGCTTAATTTGCAGCGGTATAACTGATTGAATATAGACAAATCTACCTTTTAATTTTGAAATACCCAAGGATTTTTCATAAATTGTGCTCGAACACAGTGATGCGAATATATACATCTCTTGGATGTTTTACAAATGCCAATGATGAAAAAATATACTATAAAAGATATTGCCCAATTAGCAGGAGTTTCGAAAGGAACTATTGATAGAGTGATCCATAATCGAGGTAACGTTGCCAAGGATGTTGAAGACAAAGTAAAACAGCTTCTGGCGGACATTAATTACCAACCCAACCTTATTGCTCGAAATTTAAAAAACAATAAAATCTATGAGATAGGGGTCTTAATACCTGACCCTGAAAAAGACCCCTATTGGGAGGTGTGTATGGATGGCATCGATAATGCCCTATCAGAGTTTAATGCTTTTGGGGTACGACTTAACACCTTCTTATATGATCCGACGAGTACCGCGGATTTTTTAAAAAATAATGAAGCCATGCTCAAAACAACGCCTGACGTTATTTTGATGGTGCCTTTATTTTATAAAGAAGCTAAAGGCGTTCTGGAACATTATAAATTATTGAACATTCAAGTCTGTACTTTTAATAATCAAATCACGGCCTCCACCGCAAATTTTATTGGACAGGACTTGTATCAAAGTGGTCGCGTGGCAGCTAAATTATTACATAGCATCAGTGACGTTGGTGATATGGCAATCATTCATATTGATGAGCAATATAAAAATGCGGTTCACATGCAGGAAAAAGAGAAAGGCTTTAAGAGCTATTTTTACGATTTGGAGGGGTACGAGGGCGTAATTTTAAAATGCAAACTCAAACATGGTGATTCAGAAGACAAATTAAGCCTGTTTTTAGCAAAGCACCCTAATCTAAAAGGACTGTTTGTTACCAATTCAAAAGCTTACCATGCGGCAAGAGTGCTACAAACCGAAACTAAAAGCCATATTAAACTTGTAGGTTACGACCTCTTAACGGAGAACATCAACCATCTAAAGAAAGGTGTTATAGATTTTCTAATTCATCAAAACCCGAAGCAACAAGCCTATTTGGGAATGAAATTTTTAATAGAACATTTGGTGTTTGAAAAACAAATTCCAGAGCAATTTCTTTTGCCGATAGATATTATAAATTCAGAAAACGTCACCCCATTTTTGAGACCTTAAAAGCGTTCGAGTTTCAATTTTCCAAAAGACGATGCTATATGGAAGTTGGGCGTTTCGGTTTTTGGATCGACCCAAGTGATCCATTTTGGTTCAAACTGCCCGTTTGGTTGTTGGTTGTATTTGGCACGATAAATTCCTGCTTCTATGCTCCCATCCTTCTGGATCAGTTTAAATTGCTTTAAAGAAGCAATACTGATGGCAATCTCCACACTAAAACAAGAGGATGTGATATGAGATTTCACCGTAATATCATCTTTGGGCCAATTCCAAAGAAAATCAAATTGTCGGTTTGGACGCGCTATAAAATCCTGAACGCGTGCCAACGGATCAATTTCAAGACAGTAGTAAGGGTCAAGATGCTTATCAGCTCTCATAAACAGCTCTACCCTATCAGAGTTGTCGACACTTTTTTTCGAATCGTCCGTACTATCAATATGCAGTGACGCATCATCAACCTTGTAAGACACGAATAAATTCTCACCGTCGTGAATGGCTCTGAACTCAATGTCTTCAATCGCCTCAAAGTGCCATGGTGAACAAAAATCCTTTAGAATAGTAGCTTTCTCCCATAGCGGGTGGTCGGCTTTGCCGTTGATATCCATGTGATTGGCATCAACCTTATTAACTTTGTATGTTTTCATCTTAGGTTTAATTTAATTTCCACAAATGCCTACTAGCAAACATGGGTAAGGATTTTATTAATTTAAAAGGCCAAATAATCGGGGTAACCATAAATTCAATTCAGGGATATAGGTTTCTAATAATAACGCTATAACCATCGGCACAAAAAGTGGCATCAGTGGTTCGACTACTTTTTCAATGGTGGTTTTAGCGATTCCAACCCCCACAAATAGGACTGAGCCCACGGGTGCCGTACAGCGTCCGATACATAAACCCATCACAATCCCAAAATGCCTTGAATCCATGCCCAGTTTTGTGATAATCGGCAAAAATATAGGTGTAAATATTAAGATAGCCATTGTCATATCCATAAAAATACCGACCAGTAATAATAAAACACTTATAATCAATAGGTAAAAAATTGGGTTATCACGCAAACCCAAAAGGCGTTGCTTAAATCTTGAGAGATATTTTCATAGCACATGACCCAAGACATACTCATGGAAGCACCGATCAAAAACATCACGATCGCCGTGGTCCCGGAAGATTTCAAAAGGATTTTGAGGAAGATCTTCTGTTTTAATTTCTTTATAATAAAAACCAAGTATCAGCGTGTATAAGACCGCAACGGCTGTGGCTTCTGTCGCTGTAAATACCCCAGCAACGGTACCGCCCATGACAACTACCAATAAAAATAAGCTAGGAAAAATACTGACGAATGTTCTCGCAACCGCTTTTAAGGAACTCATTTCATCTACTTTATAGCCTTTCTTTTGCGCCCAAAGTAACGCCACGATCATAAGAAATAACCCCGTCAATATCCCAGGAATGTATCCTGCTAAAAACAAGGCTGCAATAGATGCACCACCACTGGCAAGCGAGTATGCGATAAGCACATTATTTGGCGGAATAACCAAACCTACGGTTGACGATGTAATATTTACAGCAGCACCAAATTCTTTGGAATACTTTTCCATTTCTGGACCCAAAATACTTCCCATTGCTGAAGCATAAGCCATAGCTGACCCAGCGATAGTTTTATTAGCATGGCCGCAACGACATTAATAAGGACCTGCCCTCTTGGTAAAGCATCAACCAATGTTTTGGCAAAATCAATTAAACGCTGAGCGATTCCCCACTTTGTTCATCAATTATCTCGAAAGCACAAAAAAAGGAATTGCCAATTATGCAAAACTGTCCAGTCCTTCAGCAATACGCTGCGATACCGTGGTTAACAGTGTCCTGCTGTTTCTAAAGGTTATGAGGCCAATATGACCTAGCGTTTTAAAAATCACTTCACTATAAACTTATGCAAGTCTTCCACCCTTTCGCAACAAATCTGATCCATCACTTGTTGAAATTCAGTTTTCATTAAAGAAATGGTATGATTACCCCCTTCTTTTCCTAAAGCGCCAACCCCATACATAAAACTTCGGCCCATAAATGTAAACTCGGCCCCACTCGCCATGGCTCTTGCGATATCTGGACCGCCGCGTAAACCTGAGTCGACCATAATTTTTATTTGACCCTTAAACTTTTCAGCCAAGTGGGTCATCGGTACAATTGAAGATTGTCCAGCATCCAATTGACGTCCGCCATGATTGGAAGCAATGATCCCATCAATGCCTAAGTCAATCGCTTTCTGCGCATCCTGTTCACTGACGACGCCCTTAATCACCAGCTTCCCTTTCCATTGATCTCTTAATGACGCAATCC
>JBDTKP010000095.1:0-18341 GCA_039935255.1 Gelidibacter sp.
CATCCAACCAATCCATCAAAAAGTCGCCCATAGCTTTTTCGTATGGAGCCCCTTCTTTTACTAAACTATATGCAACTTCCTGAAGCTCCTCAGCATTATAATAGTTCGAATTTAATCTAAATTTTAAGTGAATTTTATCGAAAGTTGGCGTCATTTTCTGGTATTTAAATATATTTATAAGTTGTAATCCTATACGTGGTCGAAGGTATTATTTTCATGTGAAACGAAAGTACTAATCTCGAAAAAAAAGGAACTTATTCAGTTCCAATTTCATTAATCCCTTCCATAATCATAGAGTCTTCTTTTGGTGGCTCAATAACCTTACCGAATAATTTCCCTTTCCAGTCCGTCCATTTATAGATTTTTGACAAAATGAATAGAATAATTGGAAACAAGACAAATACAGGCATTAAAACATCCATGAATTCCGCCGCTTGCGGATCTGATAAATCTTTAAAAATAGAATGGGTCTGAAAAGCGGTCCAGTCTGCGGTTACCAATAACGCCGTAAACAAATTGTTAGCCGCATGAAAACCTAAAGATAGCTCCAAGCCTTCGTCCATCAGGGTCATAATTCCTAAAAACAAGCCAGTACCTATATAATAGACCATGATGATTGGACCAAGTTTATCAACTTCAGGATTTGCGATATGGAGCAATCCGAAGATCAAGGAAGTAATTACCAAAGGAATCCATTTAGACTTAGTAACCACACCAATGCCTTGCATCAAATAGCCTCTAAATAAATATTCTTCAAAACTAGTTTGTAAAGGCACTAAAATAATAGCAATTACACATAAAATGAGGAAGGGCTTCAAATTAAAGTTGAAAACGTAATCTTCTGGTGACATATAATAATCTATTAAGACCAAGCTTGAAGATAAAATTCCCCAAAAGAAGAAAATCGTCCAGAAACGTTTCCAGTCAATTTTTGGCCGTGCTGTTGTTAATGATGTAATGTATTGTTTGTGCAACCACTTCACAACACCAAGCAAAAACAGCAATCCACCAGCAAAAGGAAGTAGAATGAACACTAAATTCACGTTGGATTCAAACAATCCCATAAGATAAGCGGGATCATTCATTTTTGATTGATCAATCACACCACCTTGCATCGTTTTAAAAAGAACTCCTATGGCATGGGGAATTGAAAAAATAAAAACGCCTATAATGGCAATTCCTAATCCAACGACATAACGCCACCATTCATGCAACCCTTTAAAAGCTTGAGCTATATACATATTAACTTATAAATTAAAATTCCAATGTGTTTTTTTATTGTACTGCAATGTACCATTTTTCACTTGTAAAGGACTGTCAAAGTTATTGGTAAATAAACCTCCTGTCCCAAGACCTTGAGGTCTATCGTTTTCCAAGGTATAAGTCCATTGTGCAATGGCATTTAATCCTACATTACTTTCTAAAGCACTCGTAATCCAATAGCCAATATTGGAGTTTTCAGCGGCTTGTATCCACGAATTACTGCCATGAAATCCACCCACCAGAGTCGGTTTTAAAATAATATATTGTGGTTGAATGGTTTGCAGTAAATCATATCTGTCTGTGACATCAAAAATGCCAATTAATTCTTCATCTAAGGCAATATCGATCGGCGTTGTTTGGCATAATTTTGCCATCGCCTGTACTTGCCCCTGTTTGATGGGTTGTTCTATAGAATGCAAATTATAATCCGATAACCGTTTTAGTTTCTCCAATGCATCAGCAGCAGAAAACGCGCCATTGGCATCCACGCGAAGTTCAATATCATCAGCAGAAAAATGAGTTCTTATAGATTTCAGCAAATCTAATTCTGTTTGAAAATCGATCGCGCCAATTTTTAGTTTGATACAAGTAAAACCTTCTTCAAGTTTAGATTTGATTTGCTCTTTCATGAAGGTTTTCGTGCCCATCCAAATCAGTCCGTTAATAGGAATTTGGTCTTGACCTTGAGTAAATTTAGACGGAAACAATTCGAAAGGTACGTCATATTCTAAATCTAAAAATGCCGTTTCCACGCCAAATTGAATGCTCGGAAATTCTTTCAATTTTGAAAGTAAAACCTCCTTTCCTAAGAAAATATTTTTACAAGTCCATTTTAAAACAGCTTCAAAATCTGGTCGGTCATCAATGGATAGGCCTTTAAACATACCACATTCTCCAATTCCTTTTTTTCCTTCGGATTCAATAATTAGGAACCAAGTGTCCTTGGTTTTTAGGACACCTCGGGATGTGCCACTCGGTTGTTTAAAGTTAAGAATGTGTTTTTGGTAGGATGCCGTCATAATAGGGGCAAAAATACTCAAATAATTTTGTATTTTTAAGAAATGAAAAGAAGACTCTATCTCGATTGTAAGCCTTTCGGCAGATAGTTGACGGATTTCACAATTCACTACTGAAGGATAACACAATGTCAAACTAAATTTTATAACGAACGAAAATGCCTGAGTTTCCAAATATCATTCTTTACGCCATTCCGTTTTTTATCATTTCCATGGTGCTGGAACTTTATGTCAGCATCAAAGAAAACAGAAAAACTTACGAAACCAAAGATGCCTTTACTTCTATTGCTATGGGATTGGGCAATGTGTTTTTAGGATTTATAAGTAAAGCGATCGTGTTATTGGCTTTTATGCTGATTTATGAAAATTTCAGGATTTTCACTATTCCATTTGCCTGGTGGAGTTTTGTGCTCTTACTATTTGCTGATGATTTTTCATATTATTGGTTCCATCGAATTTCACATGAAAATCGATTGTTTTGGGCATCACATGTGGTGCATCATTCTTCAGAACATTATAATTTGAGCACCGCCTTGCGCCAAACCTGGTCGGGTGGGTTTTATTCCTTCATCTTCTGGTTATGGCTTCCTTTGATTGGGTTTCATCCAGGCATGATTTTATTACAGATGTCCGTAAGTTTACTTTATCAATTCTGGATTCATACCGAGGCTATTGACAAAATGCCCAAATGGTTTGAAGCGGTGATGAATACGCCATCACACCATCGGGTGCATCATGGCAGCAATCCATTATATTTAGATAGAAACCACGCTGGTATTTTTATTATTTGGGATAAACTTTTTGGCACCTTTCAACCAGAACTTAAGGATGAAAAGGTGATTTATGGTTTAGTGACCAATATCAAATCGTACAATCCTTTTAAAGTCGCATTTAACGAATGGATCGCCATGGGACACGATGTTTTTTCAGGAAAAAAATCGATAGGAGATCGCGCCAAATATATCGTCAAGCCTCCTGGATGGAAACATGATGGTTCTGGCAAAATGAGTGATGATTTACGGAAAGAATGGCAGGAACAGTCTTCAATAGCTAGTCAACAGCCCACCCTTACAGAAAAGGCACTTTCGGGCAGATCGGCAGTCAACAGAGAGCTATAGCGTTGTAATAGGAATGAGGTTCATTCTTGCTTCTCATTTAAGTTTTTTAATTTTCAATTCAAATTCAACTTCATTCCCATGCATTTCAATAATAAAGTTATTTGGATTACTGGCGCTTCTAGCGGTATTGGCAAGGCCCTAGCCTTAACACTATCACAGCACAATTGTCAATTAATTCTATCATCACGACGAAAGGAAGCCTTGGAAGCTGTCAAACAACAATGCAAAAGTCCAGAGCGGGTTGCTGTGCTTCCATTTGATTTAGCAGATTATGAGCAGATGAAACCTGTCGTACTTGAAGCCATTCAATGTTTTGGAACTGTTGATATCCTTATTAATAATGGGGGCATCAGTCAAAGGTCATTGATCATCAATACGCATATTTCCGTGGATAAAAAATTAATGGAAATTGATTATTTGGGCACTATTGCCCTTACAAAAGCGTTGTTACCACACTTTGTGGAACGCCACAGCGGTCAATTTGTGACAGTGACCAGTTTGATGGGGAAATTTAGCAGCCCTTACCGTTCAGGTTATTTTGCGGCGAAACATGCTTTACACGGTTTTTTTGATGCCTTACGTTTGGAGCATGATAAGGACCATATCAAAGTCACGTTGATTTGTCCTGGATTTATCAATACCAATGTGGCCAGAAATGCCATAACAGGAGACGGCAGCCAACAACAAACTCAAGATGAAACCATTCAAAACGGATTGGATGTGGATGCCTTTGCAAAACGCATGATCAACGCCATTATTAAGGAAAAATTTGAAGTTTATATTGGCAAAAAAGAAGTGCTGGGAATTTATCTCAAACGCTTTTTACCGAGATTTTTGCATTGGTATGTTTTGAGGAGTAAGATTAGGTAAATGAGTTGGTAGGCTAATGAGAAAATAGAATTTATAGATCTCCGATAAACCTGTGTTTTGAAAGTGATTATTCATAAACAATTTCCACAACTTCAAAAATACGATCCTTATTTGCCAGTTTTAATACTGCTTTTTCGCCAAATTTCTTATTTGTCAACAATCTTGCAATTGGCGAAATGAAAGAGATTTTTCCCTTAGTAACATCGGCTTCATCTACGCCAACAATTTGATATTTCTGAAGGTTCTTCTCTCCTGCTATTTTCAGGGTTACTAATGCACCAAATCGGACTTCATCTTTTGGTTGCCTGTTGAGATCAATAATTTTAGCAGTAGTTATTCGATTCAGCAATAATTGCAACTTTGCATTGATATGATTGACGGCAATGCGTCTTTCATTTTCATTTATACTTTCCAAATGATCTATACTATCCATTAATTCTTGTTTTTCATCTAAAAGCGCATTCATACCAACTTGAGTAACATAGTTTGTTACCCCCTCAGGCAAATCAGCTCTTGGTGGAACGATTGGAATTTCTTCTTGATCTTCTTCTCTTACAAATCCTCTGCTCATGATTTACTTCTTTTAAATAATAGCATTTGTTCTAATTATACAATAAACAATTATCTACTTATCATCTTCATAGTCTGCTGTTTATTAAGATATAAAAATTTGGAGATATTAACTAAAAAAGAGGATAATCATTTCCGATTATCCTCTTTTTAAATAATAATTTATAATTAGATTGCTGATGCTCCCGCGTCTGCAACGGCATGATCATTTTCCACAGCACTTCCGCTCACGCCAATAGCTCCGATAATTTCGTCATTTGCATTTTTGATTGGAATACCACCTGGAAAAGTAATAAGGCCATTATTAGAATGCTCAATATTATAGAGAGAACCTCCTGGCTGAGATAATTCGCCAACAACTCCTGTATTCATATCAAAAAAACGAGCTGTTTTTGCTTTTTTAATTGAGATGTCAAGAGACCCTAACCAAGCGCCGTCCATGCGTGCAAACGCAACTAAGTTTGCTCCTGCATCGACAATGGCAATGTTCATTTTAGTATCTATTTCTACTGCTTTTTGTTTTGCAGCGGCAATAGCTTTTTCTGCTTGTGCTAATGTAATATTCATAATTTTATATGTTTTTTTAGTAGTTTCACTATATAACACAAAGATACAGCGAACACCAACCTACGTTATTACTATAAAAGGTCAGCATGTTATGAAAAAAGGTCAAATTTAGACATATAAATTAAGAAGAAATCTCACTTGGATTAATACCAAACTTATTTTTAAAGGCGATACTGAAATTAGAAAGATTGTTATAACCAAAATCTAAAAAGATGTCCGACGCTTTTAAATGGCCTTCTTCTAAGGTTTCTTTTGCCTTGTTCAGACGTTTATCTAGCAACCATTTGCCCGGAGATAATTGATACGCTTTAATAAAATGCCGTTTAAAGGTAGATAGACTCATGTTGCATAAAAATGCGATTTCTTCTAATCTCAAGTTGGAATGGACTTTACTCTCTATAATTTTTTTAAATTGTGAGGTTTCACGACCTATTAAAGAATGTAAATAGTGTTCAAATTTTATACCGTACTTTTGAATCAGATATAGCATTAACTCTTCAAATTTCACAGAAAGAAGGTTGGCCATAAAAATTGCAGGCGCATTACTAATCGTAGATAGTGAATTCAAATATGAAGTAATGTAGACGTCGTTTCTGATGATGAAATAGGGCTCCTCGTTTTTTACAACATGTTGATTGGCGGAATGCTTTTCTAAAAATTCTTGGAGTTTTTTTTCTGAAAAGAATAAAAGTTTACAGTAGTAGACAGCTTCGGTGTCCAACAATTCGGTCCATAACCAATTTCCTTTTTTGAGCAGCAATGATTGATCTTTATTGACCGCAATAGAAGTACCTGCAAAGTGCACTTGCTTTTTGCCTACTTGCAAAAAGCTGAACATATTCATTCCTAAATTGACCTTGCTTCTTACAATATCATCAGTCATTTTAAAATCATACACAAATAAATCTGGTTTTTTATTGGTGTCCTTTATGTAGATTTCGGGGATGTTTTCTATTGGCATTTGAATTGATTTTCAGATTGAAGGTCACTTAGCATAAGAATCGCTAAATACCATCCCATAATAAGATGCGCTACTAACAAAGACTTGAAAAAAATAAAATCGTAAATTGTTTTGTCCCCATTGAAGATCACAATTCAATACTCTCCCCTATCTCCAACAACATCAAATCCTTACCCTTATCAAAAAACTTCCGCTTGGCTTCTTCATGATCAATTTCTATATAACCGAACGTATCATAATGGTAACCCATAATTTTATCGCATTGGACAAAATCACTTGCAATAATAGCATCGTCAATACCCATGGTAAAATTATCGCCAATAGGTAAAATGGCCAAATCGAGCTTGATTCGTAGTGGAATGAGCTTCATGTCCATGGCCAAAGCCGTGTCACCAGCGATATAAATATTTTTTCGCTCGCCTTCAATCACAAAGCCTCCTGGTTGTCCACCATATTTGCCGTCAGGAAATGACGAGGTATGAATGGCATTGACATATTTCACATTGCCGAATTCAAAATCCCACGAGCCACCATGATTCATTGGATGCACTTCAAAACCCATGGCCTCAAAATGAGTAGCAATTTCAAAGTTAGAGACAATCATGGCATTCGTGCGTTTGGCAATGGCTTCAACATCTAAAATATGATCTTGATGCGCATGGGTCAATAGAATATAATCCGCTTTTAAGGTATTAATATCAATATGTGATGCCTTTTCATTTGCCGAGATAAAAGGATCGACTAAAATGTTGACATCATTGACCTGGATACCCAAACTTGCATGTCCGTAATAGGTAATTTTCATTATTTTAGAAATTAAAAGTATTAAATTTTGAACGACTTAAATATATTCAAAATTTTTTTGAGTGACTGATATCTGCGGGATAAAAAATGGATCTCTATAAAAGAAAAAACTCAGACGCATTTAAGAATGTGTCTGAGTTTTTAAATCCCCAAATCTTATAACCAACTTAATAGCAAATAAATATTGGTTAAAAAACATTCTTAAATGTACATATTAAATAGCTAAACACCAAACATTCAATGTTTTTATATAATATACCCTACGCCTAACAACACTGAAAACAAGAATGTTGACAACGCTAAGACCTTTAATTGCGAATCAAAATCAGAAGAAATCTGGGCTCTCGAAATTTTTATAATATGAATTGTTAATGGTATATAAGAAAATAAAAATATCAAATTCCACAAGGATGTATAATACAGAATTGCAAAAACAAAGCCAAAAATCATCGCGCTTAGGACTAAAAACAGATGGTATTTCTTTGATTTTAGTTTTCCTAATTTAACCGCCATAGTCATTTTATCTGATAGTTTATCAGACTCAATATCTCTCATATTATTAAGATTCAACACCCCCACACTTAGTAATCCAACGGCAAGGGATGGCAACAAAACGATATGATCCAATTGCTTGGCATATAGAAAATAGCTCCCTACCACACTTACAAATCCGAAAAATATTAATACAAAAACATCTCCTAAACCTCTATAACCATAGGCCGAATCTCCCATGGTATATTTCATGGCCGCATAAACAGAAATACCTCCCAACACCAAAAAGAGGATGGAATATATCAAGTAATTATGTCCAAAAGCTTTAAAAATGAGCAACATTGTTAATGCTATAACAATTAAAACGTTTATTTTTAATCCTTGAAGCATTTCTTTTGGTGTGATTTTTCCGCTTTGAAGGGCGCGAATAGGTCCTACCCTTGTGTGATTGTCTGTGCCCTTCACCCCATCACCATAATCATTGGCTAAATTTGAGAGAATCTGCAATGCCAAGGTTACCAAGAGCGCCAGTATAAAAACGGTGGGATTGAAGAATCCGTTATAAACAGCAAAACAACTTCCTATAACGATTCCTGAAATAGATAATGGCAGCGTTCGCAATCTGAACGCCGATATCCACGGTTTCAATTTTTCCATTCTAAGATTTTGGTTGGATTATGGAATCCATTTTTTTTCAAAATTAGGCTTTCTTTTTTCCAAAAATGCATTTCGTCCTTCAATGGCCTCATCGGTCATATACACTAAACGCGTGGCTTCTCCCGCAAAAACCTGTTGCCCAACCATACCGTCATCAGTTAAATTCATGGCGAACTTTAGCATTCTTATAGATGTCGGTGATTTCCCTAAAATTTCCTGAGCCCATTCATAGGCGGTACTTTCTAATTCGTCATGTGGCACCACTGCATTGACCATCCCCATGTCATAAGCTTCTTGAGCGGAATAATTTCTTCCTAAGAAAAATATTTCACGTGCTCTTTTTTGACCCACCATTTTTGCTAAATAAGCAGAACCGTAACCCCCATCAAAACTGGTGACGTCAGCATCTGTTTGTTTAAAAATGGCGTGTTCTTTACTTGCTAAAGTGAGATCACATACCACGTGCAAACTATGACCCCCACCAACAGCCCATCCAGGAACCACCGCAATGACCGCTTTTGGCATAAACCTGATCAGCCGCTGTACTTCCAATATATTTAAACGGTGATAGCCATCTTCTCCCACATATCCTTGATGCCCTCTGGCTTTTTGATCTCCACCACTGCAAAAAGAATAAACGCCGTCTTTAGATGATGGTCCTTCCGCAGATAATAATACGACACCAATATTTACATCTTCATTGGCATCATAAAATGCATCATACAATTCGCTAGTAGTTTTTGGTCGAAATGCATTTCTGACATCTGGGCGATTAAAAGCTATTCGGGCTACACCATTACATTTTTTATAGGTGATATCTTGGTACTCCTTTACAGTTTCCCAGTTGATTTGACTCATGTATTTTGTTTTTAAAATAAATTAAATAAGATAGATACCATCTTCTTTAATTTCAATTAATCGTTGTTTATATAAAGTGCCGATGGCTTTCTTAAAGGTCTTTTTACTCATTTGTAATGCGGCCTTAATATCCTCAGGATCTGATTTATCGGTTAAATTGAGATAGCCATCATTGTCTTCCAACTCATGCATAATGGTATCGGCATTGGGTTCAATCTTCCGATAGCCAATTTTCTCTAAAGTAATATCTAGTTTGTTATCAGGTCTGATTTTCTTCACGACCCCTTTCATACGGTCTCCAACACTCAGTTCCTTATAAATATCATCTTGAAAAATAAGTCCAGCATGTTTATTATTGACAATAACGTTCATGCCAATATCTGATGGATGGGAAATAATCACGTCTACTTCTTCAAATTGTGTGATGGTCAACTCACTGTTATCTAAAAAATGATTCGTTTTACTAGAGGCCACCAATCGATCCGTTTTCTCATCTAAATAACAATGTACCAAATACCAACCTCCGGTTTTCATCTTAAAAGCCTGCTCCATGAATGGACAGAACAGCTCTTTTACCATGCCCCAGTCTAAAAAGGCACCATGATCTGTGACCTGGTTACAGCGCAGCATTGCAAATTCACCATTTGTTATATAAGGTCTATCTGTTACAGCAACGAGGCGTTCATCATTATCTAAATACACGAAAACCTCTATTTTATCCCAAATTTTATAAGCTTCGGGCACATATCTGTTTGGCAATAAAACTTCATTGCCATCGGTATCAGCTATATAAAGACCTTGTTCGGCCTCTCTAATTATTTCGAGCGTGTTGTATTCTCCAATGTATATCATGGTGCAAAGGTAAGTATATTCGTGTTTATCCCACAAAAAAAGCGCTACAGTTCTGAACATTCAGAAGTAGCGCTTTTCTAATTTGGAAATCGGTTACAACTACTTGTAAACTGCTTCTTTTTTAAAATGCGTTGTCAATAAATAATACACTACCGCTCTGTATTTATTTCGGTTAGATTTGCCGTAAGCCTCCATTACCGAATCAATACCTTTATCTAAATCCGGACCATCTGTTAAGCCTAATTTTTTGATCAAAAAATTATTTTTTACGGTAGCTACTTCCTTTGGGTCAGAACCAGAAACCGTTGAAGAATCGGCATTATAGATTGATGGACCACAACCAATAGTAACTTTGGTCAATAAATCCATATCTGCGCTAACACCACATTTTTCTTTTAAATCTGCGGCATACTTCGTAATTAATTCATCTCTTTTACTCATTTTTAAAATTTTTAGTTACTTAATAATATTCCTTCAATATACTAATAATTAAACTGTTTTTAAAATATCAGCCACAGATTCAATGATTATTTAAGCTTCTTAAAATAAGCAAGCAAAACTTCATCATTTGATTGTTCTGCGGTATTTATTTCGAGAATTTTAGGTTGTTTACTTTCTTTAAAAAACGATGTCAGCGCATTAACCAAATCAGTTTGAGTAGTGACCTTTTTATATTTAAAATTGTACATCTCCGCCAAATGTTGTGCTGTCAATTGATGCTTGGTTTCAAAAAAGGTGTCAAAATTTTCGGTGTTCTTATGACCTGGAAGAATTCTAAAAATCCCTCCGCCACCATTATTAATTACAATAATTCTAAACGAATCGGGGATATAATTGTTCCACAGCGCGTTACTGTCATAAAAGAAACTTAAATCGCCCGTAATAAAGTTCGTTTGGCGTTTATGAGCAACGGCACTGCCTATTGCGGTTGACGTACTGCCATCAATACCACTAGTGCCCCTGTTACAAAAAACTTCAATTGATTTATGAATGTCAAATAACTGTGCATATCGAATGGCTGAACTATTTCCTATTTGTAAAATAGTGTCGTTTGGAAGCGTTTTAAAAAGTGTATCAAAAACTTTGAAGTCAGAAAATGGAATTCCATCAAGATAGCTTTTGTGTTTCTTCGCACGCTCCAATTTAATTCCCGTCCAATAATTTCTATAAGAACTTTTTACTAGTTCGCCTTTGGGCAGAAACTCGTTAAAAAAATAATTAGGCTTTTCCTTGATGTGTTGAGTCAAACAAAAATAAGTATCATAAGCCCTTGTGTCACTAATATGCCAATGTTCTTTAGGTTGATATTCCCTCAAAAATGCTTTTATTTTTTTAGAAACCACCATGCCTCCAAAAGTGATTAGAATTTCGGGTTGGAGCTTTATAAAATCTTCCTTTTGCAAAGGTGCAATCAAGGTGTCTATATTTGGAATGAAGCCCCCATGATTTAAGTTGGACGTTCTCTCCGTCAGCACTACAATACTATCATCTTTTGCCAATAAACTCAACCACTTTTGATCGATTTTATTAGGAGCATACGCGCCTACCAATATCATTTTTCTTTTGGATTTACGCCAGGCATTCAAGCATTGGTCCATTATATAAGAATCCATTTTTGGTTCCTCAAATTCAATTTCGATATTTTTAGGAAAAACTTTTAAGGTGTCCACCATTTCATATAATGGCTCATCAAAAGGCACATTGATATGCACCGGTCCTTTCTTTACAGTAGCTTTATTTATAGCGTCATTTAACTCCTTTTCATTATGACTTTGAATATCCTTTTGAAGCCCTAACAAACGCTCTAATTTGTCTTCAATATTTCTAAGTATGGGAATATTTTCGGTCTCTGGAATGTTTAATTCGTCCTTTAAATCCAGTTTCAAATTGGCTGAATGAAGAATGTGATTTTCAAAAACATTCTTTTGATTGATAGTTTGTCCATCACCAATATTTTGAAGGTGTTTTGGTCGGTCGGCAGAAAGCACAATCAACGGAATTTCGCTGTAAAACGCTTCGGCAACAGCAGGGTAATAATTAAGCAGCGCGCTCCCAGAAGTACAAGCAACTACTACGGGCGCTTCAATTTGTTGAGCAATTCCTAGAGCAAAAAATGCAGCACAACGCTCATCTACGACACTGTAACATTTAAAAAACGGATCATTACTAAAACCTATGGTTAAAGGTGCATTTCTACTTCCTGGAGAAATAACAATATGTTTGATGTTTTTTGCTTTACACAGTTGAATAACCGTCTGTGCCAGCGGAATTTTAGGATATTTCATGCATGCTCTTTTCTTAAAACAAAAGTACAAAAATAGAACGCACTAACAAGTATATCGTAGAAATCGAGAATGAAAATAAAAGATAAGAAATGCTTCTCTATATCCAGCAAATTAATAGTTACAAACTGAAGACTTCAACAACTTCTTAACGTTTACACATAAAAAACAGCTAGATGTGGACATGAGAGTTTTCTACATAAAGAACAAAGGAAACAAGCAAAAAACCAGATCTTTATGAGTGTTAAACCCAAGTGTAATTACAAGATCTTAACACCTCTTTTATTTTATAAAGTGAATCATCAATCCAAGCAACCCTATAATTAAACATAAAGGTGAAAAGAATTTTGAGTCTAATTTTCCGAAATCCGTAATTTTTACACTTTTAAAAAACCCGACATATTTAAACTCTCCAATTGCTCGTAAAAGAAATAGTAATGGAATTATCCAACCCCCATATTTTATTAGCCATACAGGCAGATTATATGAAAGAATTTGAGATTGAAATATGTAAAAAACACCAAAAGCCATTAATCCAATGCCAACTATGGCGCTATCAATCCTTTTCGGATTCAGTACCCTTTCTCCGTTTTCTTTTGTTGGCAAGGACTCTGCAAACCCAAACTTGCCTCCGATGACCCAATTGAAGTGAATAAGTCCGAGTCCAATTAATAAGACACTTAATAGAATTGATAAAATCATAGGTCAGTTGGTTATTTTTAAATGCGTGTTATTACCTTTTAAAGTACACTTTTTATGATTTTTGATTTATGGACCGTTTCTTCCCATTCCAACTCAGCATCTGAATCTTTTGTGATTCCGCCACCAACGTAGATAAGGATATTTTTATTTTTAATCTGCATGCAGCGCAAATTAACATAAAGGTTGGATATTGATTTTTGAACGCGGTAGGCATTGTTTTCTACGTTACGTCTGTTGGTATTTCTACTGGTGGTTTCCTTCATATTTAATTCGCCCATAAAACCAGCATAAAACTCCCGAAAATAACCTTCATTTTCTATAATATATGCTTTGGCCTTCTCTTTTGGAAAACCACAGACGGCCGGGGTTGGATGCAAAGCGTCTAAAATTGCTTTCAAATTTCTTGCTTCAGGTTTTAGCCGCATGGAAATTTCAGTCAACAAATGCAGCAAATTTCCGGCTTTTACAGTCTTTGGCCCTGAAACTTTTAAAGCATTATTATAAGTCTGCTGAGTCTCAATCGTCGCCCCATCCAAAGGTGTCTTTTCGTTACGGGCCAACTGAGAACTTCCTAATGCTGACTGGATACTGTCCACTGATTCAAGACTGTTAACAATAAAATCCGTAACAATTTGCTGTTCTTCTTTTTCTTTTTCTTTCCAAACCACGTCCACCGAACCTTCATATGCCTGCGTACCCGCCAGTGCCATCGTGTTTAATTGGTTCCCATTCACACTCAATAAAGTTTCTGGTGTGGCGCCTAACCACAACCCTACTTCAGGATGGTACCATACATACACAAAGGCCGTTGGATAACGTTCCAATAAGCGTTTGAATATTTTAATGGGATTGGTCTCGGCGTTTTCAATAACTTCACATCTTGATAATACAACTTTTGAAAAACAATCGCTTTTTATTGCTGCCACACCCTTCTCAACACGCTTTATATGTGCTAATCTGTCGGTATGCTCATTCGAATTGATTTTATATGATGCTGCTTTCTGAAGCCTTAATTCTTCTTCATAAAAATCATTCTGATCATATTGAACAGAAAATATCGTAGCATCTTTTAATGGAATTAAAAACGCATCTTTTCGGCTATCAAATGGTGCAAATACGAATCCGCTTTCAGTGAAATCAGTAATTTCATGTAGCACATTATCAGGCTGAAGCACTGCTTTTAATTCTGACGTATTTGGTTTTTTATAAGCGACAAAAGGCAATTTGGCATCAAACTGTGTCTCGATCTGCTCAAAAAATTGATCCAAGATCATGCTATTTAGTTTTTGGTAAGGTAATGGTCGATAATCTGCAAACGGAGATTAAATTATCATGGTCGTCCGTAATCTTAATATCTATAAGTTGCGTGGTTCTTCCCTTGTGAATAAACGTTGCTTTGGCATAAACAAAACCGTCTTTTACAGATTTCAAATGATTGGCGGTTATTTCAATACCGCGTACAAATAACTTTTCGGTATCTAAAAAAATATGCGACGCAAAACTGCCTACGCTTTCCGCTAGAGCAGCTGTAGCACCACCATGAAGCACGCCATCGGGTTGATAAACTCTTGAATCTACTGGCATTCGGGCAACTAAGAAATCTGGACCGTAGTCAACCATTTCAATGTTTAGCGTCTCCATTAACGTGTTTTTACTAGCGCTATTCGCCTTTGCCAAAATTTGATCTTTAGAAAATTGCATAGATAAATAATGTTTTTAAATGTCAAACGTAAAGGTACGAAACAATCTTTCAGATTTCAGGTTCCAGGTTTCAGGTTGCTAAGGTATTTAGCTTTTCGCATACAACAGCCACAAGCCTCTTCATTGTTATTTTTGAGTTTTCTCCACTTATCTCAGTATCTTTATAGATTAAGAATTATCCTCGAATGAAGTCACAAGAAAAAGAAATTACCTACCAAACTACAAACTCCTATTCTACTTTGAACACCTTATCAGAAAGCACTAAAAATGTGTGGTTCGTTTGCCATGGCATGGGCTATTTGAGTCGGTATTTTTTAAAATATTTTGTGGATTTAAATCCGCACGAAAACTATATTATTGCACCTCAGGCACAAAGCAAATATTATGTACCACCAAAGCTTAGACACGTTGGTGCAAGTTGGTTGACCAAAGAGAATACTGTGAATGAAACCGAAAATGTGATGCGCTATTTTGATGCTGTTTTTGAAGCAGAGCAAATTCCTAAACATCATAACTTAATCATTTTGGGCTATTCTCAAGGTGTTTCTGTAGCATTAAGGTATGTTGCAAAAAGACACTTGAACTGTTCCCAAATCGTGATGATGTCTGGCGGAATACCGAAGGAATTGGTCACAGCAGATTTTGATTTTTTAAATCAGAAGACGAAAGTGTCTCTTATTTATGGAAACAACGATGAATATCTAGACGAAGACCGTCTTCTGAAAGAAAGGAATAAATCGTTTGAGCTTTTTGGACACTGTAATTTGGAAATTATCCCTTTTGATGGTCAGCATGAAGTCAATAAAGCCTTGGTCAACCAAATCGTTTAAACTAGGCATGGCTTCAATCATGTCCACTAACTGTTCTAAACTGATTTACACTTATAATAGAGCGCAAACATTCAAACCTTATGACATGATTACCTTAATTTAAGAAGTCAAATTTTGAATGATGGTTTTAACTGGAAGAATTTCTTTCGTATGCTCAATACTTGGCCCTGCCACCCATACGGTTTTGTAAGTCGCTTGTTTAGCCGCTTTTTCGGTAGCTTTCATACCTATTGAAAAACGGATCATCTTCACCCATTTTTTGAGCTTTTTGTTTTTGTTCAACACCGATTCCATCCACGATTCCTTGGTGCCTATTTTTTGAACATATGGCGTATTGATCACTGTACAAGGGGTTCCTGAGATGCGTTGTGTCATGACAATATCTTTGGCGCCATAGTCCACGCAAGCTTGCTTATAATCATCAGTCACACCAGCTTCTACTGAAGCAATAAATGGACTGCCTATTGAAACGCCATCAGCGCCATAAGCCAACATGGCATCCAACTCCGCTTTAGTACCCACGCCTCCTGCTGAAATTACAGGGATCTTACAATTAATTTTTAAGAGTTCTATCAAATCTTTTGGTGACATTTCACCACGATGGCCTCCTGCTTCATTATTGACCGCAATAATCGCATCAGCACCCAAAGCTTCTACCTTTTTGGCGAATTTTAGATCGGTAACATCGCAAAACACTTTAATTCCAGCTTTATGGGCTTGATTAATGGTTTCTTCTGGACTTCCCAAAGACGTGATGATAAAATCACAGCCTTCTTCACAAATGACGCGCAATTGCTCTTTGTATTTGAGATTGGATTTATTGACAATTAAATTAAAGCCAAAAGAGCCACCGACAACTTTTGCCGCTCTCAACACGTTAATAGCATCTTTTAATTCTGGTAGGGTTCTATAATTTAATGCTGGAATACATCCTGCAATACCAGCTTGCATGGCTTCTATAACCATGGCCGTATTACTAACCAAAAACATTGGCGCTTTAATGATGGGATATTTGATGTCTAGAAGTTGGTTGAGTTTTGGCATATATATTTCCTACACAAGTTGGGAGTCTTATTAAAATAAATTAAGGACATTGTATTTTCAGCAAAGATATAAAAATATTATGCACGCATAGCATAATTATAAAAGACCTCATACTTATTATGCTTCAGGATTAGTTAGGTTAAGGCCTTTTTACTCCTAACTTCAAGCTGTTAAGACGCTTAGACAAGCTCAACATAAGTTATCTCCACCATCCGGATGAAAAATTGAGATCAGTTTTCTGCTTATATTGACCAAACCTATCAGGTTTTGGAAACCTGAGAGGTTTCTTGCTTCTAACTTCACGCTGCGAGCTTCAAACCCCTAAGATAATTCGCCAAGCTCAACATAAGCAATTCTCGCAATCTTGATGAAAAATCGGGATTGATTTCCTGCTTATAATGACCGAACCTCTCAGGTTTTGGAAACCTGAGAGGTTTTTTTTAGAATTTATAGTATAAAAAAACGCAATCATATAAATGATTGCATTTTAACTTCTTACTTCAGACTCCTAACTTCAGGCTTCAAAATCCTGAGATTCCTCGACAAGCTCGGAATAAGCGATTCACATAATCTAAATAAAAAATCGAGAAGGGTTCTGTTTTTTAATGAGCAAACCTCTCAGGTTTTGGAAAACTGAGAGGTTTTTTTGACTTCCTAGCAAAAAAAAACGCAACCATATAAATGGTTGCGTTTTAACTTATAACTTCAAGCTGCGTGCTCCGAGCTTTAAAATCCTAAGATTCCTCGACAAGCTCGGAATAAGCGATTCACTCAATCTCGATGAAATATCGAGATTTGGTTATCTGCTTATTTCACCTCTTCAAAATCAACGTCCTCAACATCACTGCCTTCATTGGAAGCTCCATCTTGACCAGCATCAGGTCCTGGCTGTCCACCGCCCTGAGCATCTCCTTGTGCTTTGTACATTTCTTCGCTAGCTACTTTCCAAGCCTCATTGATTTTCTCAAGAGCTGGATCAATCACTGCGATATCTTTTGATTCAAAAGCTGTTTTCAATTCTTCAAGTGCGTCTTCGATTGGTTTTTTCTTATCGTCAGATAATTTATCTCCAAATTCTTTCAACTGACTTTCTGTTTGAAAAATCATCGCATCAGCAGCATTTAATTTCTCTGCTTTTTCTTTTGCTAATTTATCTGATTCCGCATTTGCTTCAGCATCAGCTTTCATCTTTTTGATTTCCTCTTCAGTCAATCCAGACGACGCCTCGATACGGATATCTTGTGTCTTTCCAGTTGCTTTATCGCCTGCTGTTACGTGAATGATACCATTGGCATCAATATCAAACGTCACTTCAATTTGTGGTGTTCCACGTTTTGCTGGTGGAATACCATCTAAATGAAAACGTCCAATAGTTTTGTTATCGGCAGCCATAGTACGCTCCCCTTGTAATACGTGGATTTCCACTGAAGGTTGATTGTCTGCGGCAGTTGAGAATATTTGCGATTTCTTAGTTGGAATTGTCGTGTTAGCTTCAATCAACTTAGTCATCACGTTACCCATAGTTTCAATACCTAAAGACAACGGAGTCACGTCAAGAAGTAATACATCTTTTACATCTCCTGACAGTACACCACCTTGAATTGCAGCACCTACGGCAACAACTTCATCAGCATTTACACCTTTACTTGGTGCTTTTCCGAAGAATTTTTCAACAGCAGCTTGTACAGCCGGGATACGTGTAGATCCACCAACCAAAATAACTTCATCAATATCTCCTTTTGAAAGACCTGCAG
>JBDTKP010000096.1:0-3155 GCA_039935255.1 Gelidibacter sp.
CCAGTCAATCCATTGGCGCCACTGGTATTAAATAGTCCGGGTTGTGGGAAAAATGCCCCACTAATACCTTCATAGGTGGCATAGGAGTTTTGTGCTTGGGCGCGGAGTTGCGGAAGGCGTTCGCCGAAAATGGATTTTTCCTCCATTTTTGCCGATTCTACATTGGCTTCTCTGGCTTCTAGACCTGGATAGGAGCGTTGTACTTCGTCCCATAAGGTGTTTAATTGACCGACGCGCTGTTGAGCGAAGGTGGATTGGCAGCCGGCAAGGAATATTCCAGCGCCGATGACTGCTACAAGAATTCTTGTCATTGATTTTATTTTTACGATTATTTGTAGGGTCTGTGCCAAATTTGAAATGGAGTTGGCCCAGAACAACAAGCTATTTAAAGCATGAATTAATTTGAGGATTCTAAGACAGAAATGAATGAAGGAGAAGGCAGACTATGAACTCTATAATGCTTTAAACCACGAACGGCAAAGCACAATGGAAATCTGTTCTCGTTAATCAATGTCTAAAAAGAAGAATTAATCAGCGTATATCGTAAAAAATAAGTTTGCTAAAGAGCAGGTATTTTGGGATGCTACGTCCCAGTGTTGGTAGTTTGTAGTGATGTTCCTCCTCAGGCCTAAAGAATGGCACCAATAAAAGTGAAAAAACAACGCTAATAAATAGTGCTGAGGAAAGATTCTTTAAAAGTGAATGATCATAAGCATCTGCAGTGATCACTTGAAGATCGGCACATTTTACGCAGGCAGTCTCGCTATGATCGACAGAAGAAATATAGTGGCCCAAAGCGCCAACTTGCTCCATTTTGATAGGCATGTCGAATAAAACCTTTACCCCTCTTTTCGTGGAACATGAAGACAACAGTACCACTATAAGCAGTGCTGCAGCCAGAACCTGTCTGAAAATTTGAGTGGCGTTATGTGTTTCCTTGTTTTTCACAACTGGCAAAGATAACGGAATTGATTGAGAGAAAAAAATCGGAATGGGTTTTGGGATTACGATCACCATCTTTGTTCACTACTTAATAAACGCTCATCAAATCCCGTTAACATAGATTTTATTGAATTTATGTTTCATTTCGATGTTTCCAAGCATCACTATTTCAGCACCATGGGGAAGTATGGTATTTGGTGATAATAACGTTAGGACTTCAGATTTTTCTTTTATGGCAATGACCGATAATCCAGTTTTTGCGCCTATACCGGATTCTGCAAGGGACTTGCCTTCTAATGATGGTGGTATCGGAATAATAAACAAGGTAAAACCCTCACCAAGAACCGTTAGTTCTTGACCTTTAGAAATTGATAAAACGGCTTCAGAGCCTAAGGTGGAGTAGCTCAATACAAAATCAGCCCCTGCTTTCTGCATAATATCAACATTGCGAGCTTCAGATATACGGCTCACAATTCTGACATCCTTGTTTAATTGACGGCAATAGGAGGCCAAATAAATATTCATGGTGTCGTCATGGGTAGTGAGCAACACCGAAGGCGCTTCTAGAATTCCAGCCTTTTTTAGTAGTTGATAATCTGCGGCATCACCTGGGAATACCTGATTGCAAAAAGGGCTTACTTTTTTGCATACCTCCGGATCCTTATCAACGACATTCACCAAAACACCGTTTTTGTGTAATGCTTTTGCGGCCGCCAATCCTACGCGGCCGCCTCCAATTAATAGCACGGGGTTTGGGTTGACGTTGTAATCATGGAAAAGCTCATCAATTTTTCGGAGTTGTTCTTTATTTCCAATGATCACTAGGACGCTATCGTGTGTTAGTATTTCATCACCTTTTATAGGTTGTAATCTCCCGCGTTCCCATATTCCCACAATGCTGACTCCGAATTTTTGTCTTAAGTTGGTCTCCCGTATGAGTTTAGAAACTAATGGCGTATTATGAATGGGCAATTCTGCGATTAATAAGTCTTCATATTGTCCTATCGCATGAGATTCTGCATGTTGTGTATTTACTCTATTGGCCAATTGTTCGCCAAGCCATTTTCTTACGGGAAGCACGTGGTCAGCACCGCTTAGTTGTTGGACATCTACGGATTCTATGTCTGTCGCTATGGCAACAATAGGAATATTGGGAGCAATGTCTCGTATAGTAAGAATGATCTTGGTATTTAAAATGTCATCCCTATTAACCAAAATTAATTTCGCATCTTTAATATTGCCAAGAATATAAGTTTCCTCATTATCCAATTCTCCAAAAAGTACTGGAACTTGCTTATCATGATTTTCAATCGCTTTTTCCAGATTGTTCTCGATGATGAAAAAAGGAGTGTCTTCTTGTTTCAGTCGCTCGGCAAGATCTCGAGCAATCACATCGTAAGAACATATCAAGATGTGATTTTTTGTTCCAGCGGGGACTTGACGAGGCACCTTGTTTTTATTTTTTGATTCTAGAAGAGGTACATAGAAGTGGCTAATAAAGGCAAACGGTAAAACGATTAATAGCATGAAAATGCCAGAAAGTAATACCACAATACTGAAAATGCGACCCAGATCGGAAGTAAATGTAATATCTCCGAAACCAAGGGTGCTCATAACAGTAAGTGTCCAGTAAAAACCTGTAACCCATGAATGATCTTGTCCTTCAAAACCCATTATAAAATGGAAAAGAATAGAAAAAACGATGATAACAATTCCCAAAAGGATCAAATATTTGAGTAGGACTCTAGAGTTTCTTTTAAAGTCCCTATCGCTCAAATAATATACTAACTGACTACCAACAAATTTCATAATCTCTATTTTTAATTAGGGTTTGCAATTTGGTCATTTGATTCTTAATCGATACAATATACTTCATGTTTTTCTTTTTTCATTGTGAAGATTTCAATTATGATAGTCTTATGCAGCGAGAGGGCTTCCGATAGTAGCTGGTCAGCGCTTAGGCAAAAGCAAACTCGAAGTAATGTCAAAACGCTCCTTCGATAAAATGAAATAGGAAGAAATGTCAAGTCATCAGCGATGTAAAAACGACAAAAAGTATAAGCACATCCATTTTTTATCCCTTGAACTGATTTTCATGGCGTCTCCAATAAATACAATTTTTCGGAAAACGAGCCCAGTTGGCAGTACAAAAGAAGCAGCTCAAATTTGGCTGACCAATTTTAAGGAATACAATATGAAAAGAAATCATATGC
>JBDTKP010000097.1:0-16133 GCA_039935255.1 Gelidibacter sp.
GATTAATTGCCACAAAAAAAGAGCTGTATTAAACAGCTCTTTATATTACTTCAATCATTTTCAGTGATCATTTCTGATTTATTTCACATCAAAAACAAGATCCACTTCTTTAGGAGGTAAACACTGAGTATCATTACAAACCATAAATTCAACGACCGCATTTACTTTAAATGCTTTCTTATCCTTTACTCTAATGCGTTGTTTAAATTCTGCGTTTTTACCAAAATATTTGATACGCATGTTAAACACTTTATCATCAATTTCATGACCAGCGCCTTCTTTTGTATTACCTTTTTTTAGGTAATTCGCGTTGCCTTCAAAAACAAAACTTGTGGGCACAGGACCATCTTTAGGAACCGATTGGGAATAGAGATGCCATTCATCCTGTATGGATGCCGTGGCCACAAGCTCATATTCTGTATCGGAGATTTTGGTAACCGATGTTTTCCACTTCACAGGATCGTGAATTTGGGAAAACGCTTGGACACTAAATAAAATAAGGCAAAGATAAACTGCATTTCTCATAATACTTAATTTTTAATTTGATGGCTTAATGACAATTTCAGAGGTGTCGGCACCTTTGAGTACTTTACTTGTGAACTCCTTGATGTCATTTACCGTAATATTTTTCACGATGTTTTCAAAATTTGCAGGATCATTCATATCGTAGTTTTCACGATAAAAATTGGTCAAGACACTCATATCATATTGGTTAAAACTTTTTTCTTGAGCACGTTCCTTTAAATAATTTGTGGTGGTTTTATCCAAGTCAGTTTGAGAAATATCTCCAGAGGCTATTTTACGAAGCTCCTCTTGAACAATATTCACCAGTTTATCAACTTTTTCTGGGTTACAATCAAAACTAACAATAATAAGAGCTTTTTCAACCGGACGTTTTGTTACTCCAGCATAAACACTCGCACCGTAGGTACCACCTTCCTGCTCTCTTAAAGTTTCCATGTATCGAAGTGTAAGTATATCTCCAAGAGCACGGGCTACCAATTGATCTTTAAGACTGAATTTAAAATCGTTTTTATAAGTAATTCTTACGGTGCTTTTAGGATCTTCCATCTTTAAGTGGATCTCCTTATCAATGGTATTACTCAACCATGGCGCTGTATTATCTTTGTATTTTTCCGTTTGCTTTTTGGTAGGAATGCTGGCAATGTATTTTTCCAATAATGGCGTTAATTGCTCTTTTTTAATATCACCAACAATAAAAAACTCGAAATCTGACGCATTCTCAAAACGTTTGGCATACACTTGCTGCATGGTTTCAAAAGATATGGACTTGATATATTCTTGGGTGAATAAAGGCTGCTTCAGATTGTTTTTTCCGAAAAACGCTACTTTTATACTATCGTTAATTTTCTCGTCGATATTATTAGTTCGGCTGATTAAATAATTCTCTAAATTACCTACAAGCACCTCAAAAGCATCTTTATCAAATCTTGGTTTTGCAAATCGTAAATAGGTCATTTGCAACATCGATTCAGCATCTTTAGTCGATGAAGATCCGTAAATAACTTCTGAAATATCTGAAATGTAAATTCCAGTAGATGCTGTTTTTCCTGCAAGCACTTTAGATAAATCATTACTGGAATAGTCACCTAATCCTGATGTTCTTACTAAACTATTCAGATAACTAGCTGAAGACAGATCGGCGTCATCTACTAACGAATAGTCTCCGTAGCTTACTGCATCTAGTTGAACATCATTTTTATTTTTATCTACAAATTTATAATGCACTTTGATACCATTGCTCAAAATAAAAGTACTCGATCCCGTTGTATTATTAACTTTCTCGGATTTTATCTTACCTTTTTTGATCTTCAGATCTCCCAACAAGTTCTTTCCGCTGAACGCATCGGCGTAAGCAGTAAGCGATGGATCACTTTCAGCAGAACTAATGATTTGAAGCGCTTCCTCCTCCGTAAGATTCTTGTTGCCACTAACGCCGGTTGCGGTTATATATCTGTTTTTGACGGTATAAAGACTTTTCATTTTTGCGTGCATCTCTTCCACAGAAAGTGCCTCAAATATATGTTGTGCAAGGACATATTCTTTTGAAATATCCGTCATCGTACTGTTTTCCAAATAATTCTTTTGAATCATATTCTGAATGGAAAAATGCGATCTATCATTCAATTTACTAATTTGGTTTTCATAAGAATTTTTTAACTTCGTAATGGATCTATCGATTTCTTCAGATGTAAAGCCGAATTTTACAGCACGATTAAGTTCTTTCATCACCGTTTCAAAAGCAGCCTGTTGTTGATCTGGTTTTGGCGATACAAATACCGTCAGTTCATCAGTTGCCCTTGAGTTGCTAGCATAATTCACATAGGCTCCTAAAAAGGTAGCATCTGGTTTAATACTTAACTCTTTCAATCGATCAGAAAGCATCATGGTCGCCATACTATTCAACAAAGATTCTTTCAAATCGGTCACTGTTTCATCTCCTAGATTCTTAGGATGTCTTATTCCGAAAGTAATGTCTGCGGTATTTACTTCTTCATCACTTACCGAACTAAACATCAATTTGTCATTTTCAGGAATACTAACGATAAAACGTTCTCTTGGATTATCGACCGCAGGAATTGGAGAAAATAATTTCTTGATTTTAGCTTCAACATCATCAACATCAACATCACCAATGATGGCGATAGCCTGTAAATCGGTTCTGTACCAATCATGATAAAAATCTCTTAGCGCTTTATATTCAAAATTATCAACCACATCCATTAAACCAATCGGCATGCGCTGCGCATAAACGGTATTGTTGAATAATGTTGGCAGACTCTTCTGAAAAATTCGCATTTGACCGCTCTGGCGGGTTCTCCATTCTTCTTTAATAACGCCACGTTCAGCGTCAATTTCTTCATCCTCCAATGATAAATAGTTGGACCAATCGCTAAGTATTAATAAACAAGTATCTACGAGCTCTGGCGTATTTGGAATATTGTCCATATTATAAACCGTTTCATCAAAAGACGTATAAGCATTGATGTCCTTACCGAAAACGGCACCTTCCTTTTGAAGCGTATTTAAAACGCCCTTGTCGGGAAAGTTATCGGTTCCATTAAAAGCCATGTGCTCAAGAAAGTGAGCCAACCCTTGTTGATCGTCATTTTCAAGTACCGAGCCTACGTTTTGAATAATGTAGTAGCTCGCGGCATCCTTTACAACCTCAGTTTTGTAAATGTAATACGTTAGGCCATTCGGCAAAACTCCTTTGGTAACCCGTTCGTTCTCTGGCAACGGATCATTAAGATTTGTGTTTTGTGCCATCATCCCGATGCTGAGCAAAAAACTAAATAGAATGGTAAATTTCTTCATTATAAGTTTACTGTTTTAGATTACCAACCGAAATGGTTGTACATTATATATAAGCATAACGCAGTATATTGATTTCACCCTTAGCTATAAATGTTAAGAAAGTATTAAATATTCAAAATTTGAACTGAACGTTTCGCTTTCTCATAAAAACTTTAGGTTTCATTAATTAAAAAAATGTTGCTAAAACTGCAAAGAGGCAATTCAAAACGAGAATCGGCTAAATCTCCATTTTATAATTTACTTAGAAAAAAAAAGGCATAAAAAAACCTTGCATGGGTTAAGCACACAAGGTTTTAAAGTATAAAAAAGGTTGGTTATTTCTTTAAAATTTTAAAAGCATGTTCGGATGTTTCTGAATAGAGTTTTAAAAAATACATTCCTGAACTCAAAGAGGACACATCGATCAAGTTACCGTTTGACAATGTCGATGAAAACTCCTTTCCTAAAATATTATAAATTTTGACGGATTGCACTGGGGTTTTGGATTTGATAAAAATCCTATCTGATACCGGATTAGGATAAATTTCAACCACAAAGCTCTCGAAATTTGGGACGAAAAGTCTATCACACATTGGATTTGTACCAGCAGCCATGGTAAGGATACCTTCATCAACGGACCAATTCTGCCAAGTACCACCATAGCCTGTTTGCCAATCTGATAAATCAAAATAGTTGACTCCAGTTGTTGTTCCAAGCACTTTAAAAACTTTTAGCGCCTCTCCACCTCTATCCCATGTGAAAGGTTTGTACTTCAACATAATTTCAGGCGCATTATTCGTAGAACAATCAGATTGCAAGAAATAAGCGGATCCTGGTCCGTAGACGGAAGCTTTCCCATTACTATCAACAGTAATCGCAGTGTCTTCGTCGCAAGCTATACCAAAAGAGCGACGGTTATTATCTTCTAAAAAACGTGCTAAAAACACACTGATACGTCCTTGACGATTATTCTCAGAAAAATGCGAATCTGTAATCACATCTTCCATAAACGGAATCTCCAAAAAATCATTATAACCCAACGTTACTCTTGGGTGATAAGGATTGAGCAAAACGTCATCACTATTTAATCCGCCCAGTTGCGCTGAAAAATACGAACTTCCCATTATAGCCAAGCCTGCACTAATTCCGCCAACAATCCCTTTCTTGGTGTTAATGAATGTGTTTAAAGCAGCTTCCATAGCATTGTCCTTGAAATATTTGACATAATCATATTGATCACCACCAGCAAACCAGATGGCTTCAGCATTGGCTACTTTTTCAAGGACATACGGATCAAGAGCCCCGGCAGCATTATTTATAACAAAAGTTCTAACGGAATTTATATTCACGCCCAACTGGGAATACATGAAATTATTATAACCGTCACCTCCTGAAGCTCTTAACACCACAACATCACCACCGTTAGCCTGCATCAAGAACCATTTCATAGCATCACGCTGATCGATATTACCACCCATTAAACAGATACCCGTTTGATGATTGGTCGTCACATCTGTGGCATTTCCTGTAAGGTATTCTGTATAATTCTGAGCAAATAGTACTTGAATACTCAGCAAAAATAAAAATGTAATTTTCTTCATATGCTTTTTTTTCTTAATTCTTCTGATTAACTAAGCGGTATAACATCACTGCGGTAATTTTTGCCTGGGTTGCAATCGTTCGTAAGTCGCCAATTTCTTCAATGGTATGATCTCCTGACCCGCCTGTTAATCCTAAGCCGTCCAATGCCATGTCCACATAGCCTGATGTAAATGAGATATCGGCAGCACCTGCATTTCTTGGATTGACTGCTTGTACGGCGCCAAAACCTAAATCTTGACTTACACCATCATAAAATTTCAAAAGCTTGATATTGCCTTCGGTCGATGCCAACGGCGGATATCCGTTATCACCAAAAATCAATTCTGCGGAAGTGTTGGGATAATTGTTAGAAACAATCTCGGCCATAATTTTATGTGCTTTTTCCAATTGCTCTGGAGAGGTTGCACGAATATCACCGTGTACAATTGCATGTTCTGCCACAACATTGTCTTTTCCAAATGCAGTACCACCTGTCAAATCATCATTGACTTTCAAATCTGTCCCGCCAATGATAAATCCTGGATTAAAGGTCAAATCCTTTTCTTTGGATAACTGCAAATAAAATTCATTCAAAATGCGGGAGGCTTCATAAATAGCACCAACACCAATATCCTTTGTAAAAACTTGAGAGGAATGGGCAGGTACTCCTGTAACTTTCAATTGCCAATCTGAAGAGCCTCTGCGAGAAACCACAATCGTTTTAGGATTGTTGTCCCCATTCTCAAAACCTAAAGCGATGTCGGCACGTTTAGCACCTTCAACTAAATCTTTTTTAGAAAGTTCAATAGGCTCGCCACTTTTTTCTTCATCACCAGTCATGATAATTTCTATGGACATGTCATCCAAAACACCCGCATCTTTTAAGGCTTTCATGGCTAAGATGATAATGACATCGCCACCTTTCATATCAGCTACACCTGGGCCTTTCATCATATACTCATCGAGCATGGTGTATTCCTGAAATGGACTGTCCAATTCAAAAACCGTGTCCAAATGCCCAATCAATAAAAACTTCGGTCCTTTCTTACCTTCTCTTTTAGCAATTAAATGGCCGGCACGACCATAAGCTTCACCATTGGTCAATTCAGTTTGGAATCCTAGTTGATCCAATTCTGATTTGAACATTTTGCCCACTTTCATTACGCCTTCAAAGTTCATTGTACCACTATTGATATTGACTGCTTTTTTAAGCAAGTCAATAGAAGCATCCAAATGTTGATCGACCGATTTGACGATTTTGTTCTCCATTTTTCCTTTTTGTGCAAATGTCAACGCGCTTAAGAAAAGGATTGAAAGTATTAAAAATTTGTGTGCTGTTTTCTTCAAAATTATCAGTTTAGTTAAGTGTAAAAGTTTCTCCTGGTAAATAAATATTCAATTGAAGGTCATGCGCTCCCAGTTTATCGCCATGCACATTTTTTGAGCCCTTCGGATTTTTAAGTACAATGACTTGTGAATCGCCAATGACTTCAGCAGTGTTCCCAGTGACCAAAATAGCTGTGGCTTCGTCAATGCCAATCCCTAGCATTTCAGGATGTTCAATAACCGCACTGATCAATCGATTGTACCGACTGCGTTTCACAAAATGCTGATCGATGATGACATCAGTTAAAAACCCTAATCCAGTTTTAACCTCGATATTATCAGCATCAATATTTCTGAAGGTTGACGCATAATGCGGATGTTTCAGTTCACTTCCAGTAATCATCAACTTGCTCATAACCGCAGCTCCCGCACTAGTTCCAGCAATTAAATGGCCATTGGTATAGGCTTCATATATTGACTTTTCAATGGCTGTTCCTGCAACAATATCCATAAATCGGTTTTGGTCGCCTCCTGATATATAAATCATTTTAGCGTTTCTAATGGAGTCTATTTTAGAGGTGGTCAGAACCTCATCCTTAACAAAGTCCAAGCCATAGACGTTTTTAAGACCTTTCTCAATAAATTGCTTTCCGGAGTAATAAACCGCAGAATCTGGCTCAGAGCTCGACATGGGTAAAATAATGCCATAGCCCGATTTATCGATGCCTGATTCCTGTATAATCCGATCGATCATGGCTGAAGGTCTTGAACCTCCGCCAATGATGACCAATTTGCCTTTACTTAGTGCATCCTGCGCACTTAAGGGAGTGATGCAAAACACACTCCCGATAACTACACAAATGGCTACAAATCCCTTTACCTTCATAGTCATTCTCTTTTTCCTATGATGATACCATTAGTAGCAGCAGTTCCTTGATAATAAACCTCAGTTTCACTGCCATCCAAGTTAGCTCTCATCATAGTATTTGCCCTTCGGTCTCCCCAATAAATTTTCTCTCCATGAGCATCATAAGCTAATCCGTAAACTACACGCGAAACGCCTACTGCAATTGTAGAAACTCCCGTACCATCCAGATTAGCCGACTTGATTCTAATATCTCCTGAAGCCACATATTCATCATAATAAATACGATCGCCCACGACCATGATACTCGCACCTTCAACATCTGGAAGGATTGCTTTTTCTCCAGTACCATCTAAGTTTTTAGACCAGACGCCACCATCATAATTGATCCAATAGAGTTTTCTATGGACCAAATCAATAGCCAATCCGTCTGGATCATTTGCTTGTCCGGTTACAAAATCTTCCTTTTGCGAAAGATCAGTACTGCTCAAATCGGCACGTTGCACCCCAGTAGTCGTGTTCCAGTAAATTTTATTCTCCTGGTAATCAAAAGCCATGGCAATTGGTCTGTCCACTCCAGTTCTGAAGTCTTCAAAATTACTACCGTCTAAATTGGCTCTATAAATCTTATTAGCACCGTAATCGCTGATATACAATTTTTTATTCACAGTGTCCATTGCCATACTGTACGATGTTTCAGCCACCAAACTATTTATTTGTGTAAAGATTGGTGTCTGAGTATTGATAAGACCTTGATATACCTTAGTGCCATCTGTATAATAAATTGGCGTTCCTGTTGCATTTGGATCTTTTACTACTATGGTTTTTGAAGATTCCCTAATTTCTAAGGATCCTGAAGTTTTAACTACCAAATTCACCACATAAACACCCGCTTCATCATATACATATGTCGGACTTGTTTCTGAAGAAGAATCACCATTTCCAAAATTCCAATAAAAGACGGCAGTCCCCACAGTTTCTGGCACGATAGATGTATTGCTAAATGTAACCGTTGCAGGCGCATACTCCTCATTACTTATCTTATACGTAAACGAAGGCACTGTACTTGCTGGCGGCACTGGGAAATCATCATCTGTACACGACTGAAAACTGATCCCAATAATCAATATGAAATATATTATAAAAGAATTTCTCATCTGTTGCTGTTTTTATTATTTAATTAGTACGAGTCCTCTTACACTACCCAATCCTGATTTTAATATTTCTTTGTTGGATCCATCCAAATCAGAACGATATAACTCTCCTGTATCCCGTCCACCCCAATACAATTTGTTGGCTTCGTGATCTATTTCAATACCATAAATACGGGTTGCTTTCTCAGCAACGGTTTCAACATTCGTTCCATCAAGGTTTGCTCTTTTCAATGATCTTTGATCCTCAAAATAGATTTTGTTGTTTACGGTATCGACGGTCAATGCATAACCATATATTTCTGAAATAATTATAGAAGAATTTGATCCATCCAAATTGGCTATATATAAGTCTTCATCTTCGGCATCATAAACGTACATTTTGCCGTTTTTAAGATCTAGTGCTATTCCTCTCAAGGCTGCACCTGGTAAGTTTATAATCCCAGTTTCAACATTTGAACCATCTAAATTTGCTCTGGATGCATTGCCAGCATCATCTACCCAATATATTTTGTTGCCTTCAACATCTAACGCGATAGCATAAGGATCATCAAGGTTTTCTACAATAACTTCCAAGTTAGACCCGTCACGATTCATTCTCCAAATATTTCCAAAAGGACTGGTATCAAAATCACTAAAATAAATTTTATCATTAATTGCATCATAAGCCATACCAACGCCAGCTCTACCAGCTAAATTTAAGACGTCAGAAACTGTTCCTAAACCATCGAGAGTTAGCTTTCGCATAAAACTATCCACAGCATCAATATAATATAACTCTCCTGGTACTTCTGGCGCCATCGCTATAATCACCTGTTTGGTAGAGCTGTTTGAGCCTGCCGCACTTGTTGCAGTAAGAGTGACGTTGTAAGCTCCTGCTGATGAAAAAACAAAAGTTGGGTTTTCTTCCGTAGAGGTGGTATCATTTCCAAAATTCCAACTATAGCTCGTAGCTCCTAAAGAGGTATTAGTAAATTGCACTGGAACTTTAGCAGTCAGATTATCTTCGTCGGCTACCGTAAAACCACTAGCTGGCGTGACCTTAATTTCCATATTAGAAATTGTAGAACCACCTGAGCCTGTCGATACTAAACTCACCAAAAACACACTGCTCGATTGGTAGGATTTTTTTGGCGACACTTGATTAGAAGTTGTTCCATCTCCAAAACTCCATAAATACGACGTCGCATTTTGAGAGTTATTAGTAAATTGTAAGTCTTCACCAATTTTAACTTCTTTAGCACTTACATCAAACTCTGCTTGTGATTGAGGAAGTATGGCATCATCATCGTTTTGGCATGAAACAAATGCAAACGAGAAGAAACTTATTAGAATGTAATTTAGAAATTTAGCTTTCATATGTAGATATTTATTGTTTTTTAATAGTCATATGGAATTCGCAAATCTTCATTCGTGCTTTGTCCGAATTTTAGTTTTACTCATTTCATAAGATCTTTTTTAAATGTGGTCATTAGTTGATTAATATCCAGGATTTTGTGTCATCCCTGGATCGTTATTGGTTTGTATTTCATCCGATGGAATTGGAAACAAGGTTTGGTTGGTGCTGTTGACATTTGGTAAAACGGCCACTGCGCGTCCTGTTCTTACCAAATCAAACCATCTGTGGCCTTCAAAAGCAAATTCCACACGTCTTTCTTTCTCCACGGTTCTCAGTAATTGTGCTACTGAAGATTCAGAAATTGGACTCAAATTTGCTCTCATTCTAATTTTATTGATATCACTTTGAATCGCCACCAGATTTGGTGCCGGTTTATTAGCTTCAGCTTCCGCTCGGATTAAAAACATATCCGCTAATCTCAGAACGATAAAGTTGTCTGCTCCAAGGCTTAAATCATCATATTTGATACCATAAGCACTTGTACCCGCAAAGGCAATGGATGCTGTATAACGGTCGTCTCCTGCCTCATAAGCTGTCAACAAATCTGCAGATGGTTCCACTTCTCTTCTCCCGTTTAATGATGTTGGAAAATTATATTCTGCAATTCTATTTCTTTCGGTTTGAGAAAAATAGATTTCGAAAATGGATTCTGAAGATTGATCCGCAGCAAACACATCGGCATAATTCCCTAATAGCGTATAACCCCCGAGGTCTATAACCTCAGTTGCTAAAGTCACCGCTTGGGCATAATCCTTCTTATACAAGAACACACGTGCCAATAAAGCTTTTGCAGCATATTTAGACGTTCTTACTTTGTTGCCTGAAGATGAAAGATTTTCAGATGCAAATAGTAAATCGTTGATCACTTGGCTATACACCTGCTCCACCGGGTCTCTTGGCACATCTAAATTGCTTACACCAACTGTTGGTGTGATTTTGATGGGAATGGCTCCAAAATAATTCATTAAATTAAAGTGGCTAAGAGCTCTGATAAAATAGAGTTCGCCCAACGCTTGATTCTTTTCGGCATTCGTCATATTTGGAATCCCAGGTACCTTATCAATAACATTGTTAGCCACATTGATACTGCCATACATAATATTCCACATGCCGCCTACCGCTCCATTTTCTGGAAGGATATTGTTGTTGGCAATCTCCCTATATTCGCTAGCGGTCGCGCTAATAGGGTGTGATAAATTGTCAGCAGCCAAATCAGGCAGAATGACATCAGATCTCCCATAATAACTTAACGACTGCAAATAAGAATAGGCTCCTAAAACTCCTTTATCAATATCTTCCTTAGTGTTAAATGCAGCACTGGCATCAATGGAACTTTTTGGCTCCACATCCAACACATCGCAAGAAAATAATGTTACCGTCATTATAAAAAATAATAAAATATATTTTTTCATCTTTTTTAAAATTTTAAGTTGATACCTAAGGTGAATGTTTGTGCTTGTGGATAGGTGAAGAAATCGGTTCCAATAACCGAATTGTCATCCCCTCTATAATTAACCTCAGGATCCAAACCTGTATATTTTGTAAACGTAAGAAGGTTCTGGGCACTGAGATACACGCGGATAGAGCTAAAAAATGATTTTTTCAAAGCGGCCTCATCCAACGTATAACCCAAAGTGACATTCTTGAACCTTAAATAAGACCCGTCTTCAATAAATCGTGACGACACACGCTTATTTTGTGCTGCTTTCACTGGGTCTGTGGTAGCGCGAGGAATGTCTGTAACATCTCCGGGTTGTTTCCATCTTCTTAGGACTGCGGTGGTTTGGTTGTCGCCACCTTGTAAGGATTCCAGAAATAACCGAGTGCCGTTAAAAACATCATTCCCATAAGAACCTTGTAGAAAAACACTTAAGTCGAATCCCTGGTAAGAAAAGTTATTGGTCAATCCGTAAATAAAATCAGGATGCGGATTACCAACGATAGTTCTGTCTTCTGAGGTAATCACACCATCAAAATTAGTATCTGCAAACACAATATCTCCTGTAGATGGATCAACGCCCAAAGATTCAAAGCTGTAAAAAACACCTATAGGCTGACCTTCCATGATGCGATTCCCTCCCCGTCCAATATCATCAATAGCCTGACCGTTGTAGAGTTCCAAAACTTTATTTCGGTTTCCAGAGATATTGAACTGCGTGTTCCAAATGAAATTGCCTATAAAATTTTGTGTAGCCAGGGATAACTCCACGCCTTTATTTTCAACGCGTCCAACGTTTTGAGTAATGGACGAAAATCCTGAGGTTGGCGGCAACGGTCTACTCAATAATAAATCCTTAGTTTGTTTATTGTAATAGTCTGCCGTAAGGGTCACACGGCCATTAAACAAGCCCAGATCCATACCGACGTTAAATTGTGCAGTGCTTTCCCACTTTAAATCTGGATTCGGAATATTACTTGGGTAAATGCCAGGTAAACCACCATAAACGGTAGTACTATAAAGCTCAGAAAATAGGAACGGACTGATATCATCATTTCCAGTAAGTCCATAACTCACACGAAATTTCAAGTCTGAAACAGGGGTAACGTTTTTCATGAATTCTTCCTTAATCACACGCCATGCCACAGAGCCTGCTGGAAAAAAACCAGTTTGATTATTGCCACCAAATTTTGTAGAAGTATCCCAACGGCCTGTAAAAGAGGCGATATACTTATCATCAAAATTATAATTTAATCGTCCAAAATAAGAACGTAATCCAGATTCTGTAGCACTAGAACTAGCTGAAACAATTGTTGCTGCAGAGTTTAGGTATTCTAAACTATCATCGGCAAAATCCTGCCCTCTAATGTAGGAGGACGTACGTTCATAGCTCTCAAAGCTATAGCCCAATAATGCGTCTACTTTATGTTTTCCAAAATTCTTATTATACTTTAAAAGATTATTGGATACGATATTCATAACGTTGGCGTAAGTTTCAAAACCGAGTCCATTATACTTCGCACCTTGAACCGTTTTTTTGTTTTCATAGGAATGCTCTCTAAAGTTCATGAAATCCACACCCCATTTGGAAGAGAAAGTCAGATTATCAATAATGTTCCAATCCACATAAAAGTTAGAATTCGTTCTATAGGAGAAATTCACAGCGATCGCTTCATTAGCAATCGAAACTGGATTAGAGTAAGGCCCGGTTTGATTGTAAGACCCATCTTCATTATAAACTGAAAAAATTGCTGGTGTTGAAATACCATTTGGTAATGGTCCGTGAAGCGTTTGGTCACTTTCAACCCGGTTAGTCTTTGCGTAAGTTAATCCGATACTTGTACCAATTGTTACTCGCTCTGAAAGCTGATGATCAATGTTGGCACGTGCATTTACTCTGTTGTAATCTGTGCCAATCAGAATCCCCTGTTGATCAAACAAAGTTCCACTAATAAAGAATTTGGTTTTTTCTGAACCTCCAGTCGCAGAAACCTCGTAACTACTCATTGGTGCGTCTCTAAAAATTACATCCTGCCAATTGGTATCCACTGTATTATTGTCCATTTGTTCTGGTGTGAAAACCGTGGTTCCGGTAAGGTCATTTCGATAGTCCATCCATTGTCTGGCGTTGAGCATATCTAATTTATTCCAAGCGCGCTGCATCCCAGAAAACAGGTTGACACTGACAACAGATTTTTGTGCCTTACCACGCTTGGTAGTAATCAATACAATACCATTCGAAGCTCTTGCCCCGTAAATTGCAGTTGCAGAAGCATCTTTCAAAATACTTATGGAGGCAATCTCATTAGGATTTAAATCGGATAATGCGCTTGCACCCTGACCAGAATAACTGAGTTGGCCATAATCACCTGTCGTCACAGGAATCCCATCAATAATGTACAGCGGTTGACTAGATCCACTGATAGAGGTTAACCCACGAATCCGCACCGACATTTCACCGCCAGGGGTTCCAGAATTTTGCATCACCTGAACACCAGAAACTTGTCCTTGCAGGATACCATCAACGGATGACACTGGCAAATCCTCAATTTGCTTTGAGTTGATAGAAGTTACAGCATCACTAATTAAAGATTTCCGCTCCGTACCATAGCCAATAACGACAATCTCTTCCAGTGCCATATTATCCGCCGCCATACTTACATTAACTGTGGAAAGTCCTTCAATCGAAACTTCCTTGGTCACGAAACCCAAATAGGAGATGACTACTATTTTGGCATTATCGGGAACTGAGAGTTCAAAATGGCCATCAAAATCTGTAGTAACGCCTCTGTTAGTGTTTTTGATTTGTACAGTAGCACCTGGTAACGGCCCACCAGCTTCATCTAAAATAGTGCCTTTTATGATGCGTTCCTGTTGCATTTGATTAAACGCCTTATAGCCATTAACACTTAAGTCTTCTTTAATGACCACTTGTCTAAGATCAATTTTATAGATCAGGTTAGTATTTTTTAAAGCCGTATCCAAAATAGTGGCTAGCGTAGCATTTTTGAGTTTCAACGATACTTTATGCTTTAATACAGCATCTTTATAGAAGAATATAAATTCACTTTTAGTCTGAATTTCATTAAATAATTCTTCTAAAGAAACATCCTTAACATTAATATCCATTTTAGTTTGCGCCTCTGAAAAACTCGCAGAAGCTGAACCCAATCCAAGGGTTACTAGTAATAAGAAAACTCGCATCATATGTACCAAATAGTATCTAAAAGATTTTATCCTTTTAAAAGAATAAAGGTTCTCATTTTTATTCATAATTTTGTTTTAGTGGGTTAATATTGCTTATTCACAGTGGTGTTAATTTTTTTAAATGCTGGAAGGTGTTGACGCATCTTCTAGCTTTTTTTATGGATTAGTATTTACAATAGGGTTTGATTTTTAGTTAATAATTAGTCTGTTATCTTGGGTTAATTGATAGTCGAATTCTGAAGTTTGAGTGGCCTTAATAGTTTGCATGACGTGCTCAATGTTTTCCTTTACGTCGAGATATCCCGAAAAAGTCTCATTGGCCAAGTTTTTGTCATTAATAACAATTTCAATGTTATAATAGCGTGAGATTTTTTTCATAATTGAATTAAGTGAGTCATTTTTAAAGATAAAAATGCCGTCACGCCATGAAAAGTAAGGCTCCGTAGCTACTGCTTTTGTTTTGATATTTTTTTCTTCCTTATCAAAGATAGCCAAGGTACCTGGTGTGATTTTTATCGATTGCGGACTATTTAAAACTTTGGCATCCGTAAGCTTAATCTGTATACTTCCACTTTGTAAAACCGTGTAAATCGCACCGTCATCTTTGTAATTGCTAACGTTAAATACAGTTCCTAAGACCTCGATTTCCTGATGCTCAGATTTGACTAAAAAAGGTTTTTTCTGGAGATGTGCAACTTCAAAAACGGCCTCGCCTTCAAGATAAACTTCTCTTTTATCCTCACCAAACTGGGCAGGAAATATCAGTTTTGAACCTGAGTTTAACCACACCTTGCTTCCATCAGATAATACAATTTCTGAGCGTTTCCCAAACGGAACAATTAAGGTATTAAAAACCACTTTGTCTTTATGCAATGTTTTTTGACTTACGGAATGCGCTTTTCCAATCCTAACTTGCTCTCCCGTGCTTGAGTAACTAATTGCTGAATTATCTTCAGATATTTCAATATTATGCTCATCGCTCAATACCAGTTGCACCTTATTGCTAGATTCCAAATGGTTTGTTGCTTTCGCAAAGGCCTCAATGGATGAAGAATTAGCATTAGTAGTTAGGGTATTAAAAACCCCTATAGAAAGAAGAATTACAATGGTGGCCGCAGTAATTCCGGTCCCATATATCAAGACCCTTCTACGTCTCATGTAGCTGTACACAGAAGTGGTGACGCGCTGTTTTAATTGAGCTTTCTCCTTTTTTGAAAACTGTTGAAAATTTATATTTTTATGTGATTTACCTATCATGCCAATAACTAAATAGTTTATAAAAGACGTTTGTTTATATGGATAATAACTTATCAAACGATGTCCTACTACTATAAGCCAAATAGGTCTAGTTTATAGACACTTTTAATTAAAAAAAATCTAAAGAAATAATAAAAACAAGAGTAGCCCTATAAAAAGCTGCTTTCGCAAGGTCTTGACAGCTCTATAAATAATAGTTCTAGAAGTTTGAACAGAAACGTTCATCATAGCAGCAATGTCGTCATACGAGCGTTCTTCAGTAAACCTTAAAAATAAGGCTTTCCGTTGCTTTTTACTCAATTTTGTAATGGCCTTTGCAAGTTTGAAAGCCCTTTCGCTTTCAAATTCTGCCGCACAAATTTTGTCTTCAATAGAGGATTCTCCACTTTTTTCTTCTTGTTCGTGAAGGAAAGAAACAAAGGCGCGGTTTTTATTTTCGACTTTTAGAATATTATTTTTTAAGGCTCTAAAGAGATAGAAGGTCACATTATCGGTCGCGGCAAGCGTTTTTCTGTATTTGTAAAGATTCAAAAAAAGGTCATGAATGGCATCCATAACATGGCTTTTATCTCTAGAAAACTGCATGCCATA
>JBDTKP010000098.1:0-10397 GCA_039935255.1 Gelidibacter sp.
GACCCTTACTTGGACCGCAAAAAACACTTTCAAAAAGTCGCAACGAATACCCTTCCTTTTAATTGATATTTTATAATTTCAAATGATATTTATGAAAATTAAAAAAAATATATACATAGCGTTTAAAGGGTTTTAGTGAAATTTCATGCATCCCTTGCGAAGAAAGAAGAGCTTATATGAATTTTATGTTTTGAAGGTATATAAAAACTTTAAGAGCTTCTGAAATTGTCACCGAATGCGCCTGTTTTTAACTATATTCTGATTTTTCAGACTGATTTAGATGTGTTTTTCACTTTATTGAGAACATTATATTGATTTTGAAATTCTTCGACGATCTTTTATTAAAGCCTTAAGAAGTTGCGGATATGGTTCAGTTTATTTAATTTCGGATAAAGCTATGTACATCATGTAAGATTTTTTTGATGATTTCTGAAATTGTAACGTTTAAAATTTAATTATGAAATATTCAATAATCTTAATTGTTTTTTTTGTCATAAACTTCGGGGCATTAGGGATCGGTAAATTGTTGATGGGAAACGGAGCTCAAAGTGAATGGTACTTGAGTTTAAATAAAGCACCATGGACACCACCAGGATGGGTTTTTGGCGTGGCATGGAGTGTTATTATGATTTGTTTTTCAATTTATATGGCACAATTATATATGATTGATAAATCGGCACAAGTCATAGTTTTATTCATTGTTCAGGTGCTTTTAAATGTGGGATGGAACTATATGTTTTTCAATCAGCATAAGATAGGTATGGGACTTATAATTATTACGTCTCTATCTTTGTTAATGATTTATTTTCTAGTTGCATTTCAAAGCCAGTTACACCTGTTAAGCCTACTCGTTGTTCCTTATGTATTATGGTTACTAATTGCAACATCCCTCAATTATTATATTTTCTCTAATAATTAAATGATTAAGTAATCATTATCCAATTTTGGAGACCATCGAAAGAACACAATTGAAATGGCAACTATATGAAACTATTGATAGAGATTCACTAATGTCATAGTGCAAAACTTTAGAATAACAATTGGCAAGAATTGCGGACCATTGGCCATAAATAGCACCTACTTTTTCCATAGTTCAGCGATATCCTTAACTTCTTCAGGTTTTGAGAGAATGACTCTTTATGATGTTATCGATCGTTTTTCGCTATATAATACATTCGTTTCTAAATTGGTAACCTTAATTGCTGTTGAAATAGGATTATTACAAAATGGCCCGTTATAGCCCCTAATGTTATAGTCAAACATTCAACCAAAACTTTGATTCAGCAACTCTGGTATGAAAGGTATAAATCTTATCAGTTCAATTTCTTTGCAATTGAATTAAATTGGTAATAGCCAAATCTTTAATTTTACAAGAAAGCCCCATTAAACTTTTTATATTTTACATTAATTAAATTGATGCATCATGGCTACAAAAAAAAATGATCACGAGTATGATCCAGAAAAACATAAAGATATCGAAAAGGGACCTCTTAAATCAGAGCATAAAAATCAATATGGTGAAACATCTGATAGAAAAGATAAGGATCTTCCAAAGCGTGCAGTAACCAAAAAAGGTGAAGAAGGTAAAAATTAATAATCCAACTTTTATTCGAGTAATTAAATAATTATTTCAACAGCAATATAAAAATGAAACTTTGAGCTCATAGCTTAATATAAAAAAGTCTAAGCTTTAATGCTTAGACTTTTTTAGGATTTGAAATTAATATTTGACTTATTTAAGAGATTATCTTTTAACTCTTTTCAAAGGTTTGTCATTTTTATCTTGTACTAATTTATAGACGAGATAACCTAACTGAAGTCCCACTAATATCACTTGTGCTTTTCTGCTTTTGAATAAAACTGAAGCGGCGCCTATTAAAAATGTTGGTTTCATATTTTTTAAATTAAAGGATTAAATTTTGTTTGGAAGTGTGCTGTGCTCAGCATACAAATTGGTTAGTGATCACAATTGACCATCCAGTTGATTCCGTATTTATCTGTGCATCTTCCAAAGTGTCCCCATTCGCGTTCTCTAAAATTATGATGGATTTTTCCGCCTTGAGAAAGTTTTTCAAATAAATTCTTCGCTTCAGAAATATTGTTGACGTCCACACTCATGTGGATTTGATTGCCATGATTGATTGGCGTGTCAGGAGAGGCATCATAAGCCATAAAATTCACACCTTTACCTTTTAATTCTGCATGTTGCAATTTATTACGGTAGGAGGAAGGGACATCTATTTTTTTGTCTTCATAAGTCTGACGGTTTTGAATCTTAGCGTCGAAAAGTTCGGCATAATAACTTAATGCTTCTTGACAATTGCCTGAAAAGGCGAGATATGCTTGTACATTCATAATTTAAAATTTTAATCTAATTTATGAACTTATAATCGGAAGCTTTAACCCAATTCCTTTAAGTCTTAGTGCAAATGGATGGTTTGGTAGAAAACTTTTATACCACAGTTTGTTCTGACTCAATTGTCATCCTTCGGCTCGAATATTAGAAGTGAACTATTTAAGAAGTTAACTGAGTTCTCGAATTTGTAAAAGCCATTGCCAAATACTATAATATTATTACCTATTGTATTTATTCAGGGCAAAGTAGATTTTAGAACATCTTAATTTATTGTTGTTTGATTGAAAATGGTAGTATTTCCATTAATTTTTTATAGATAAAGTTTTTAAAAGCTTTGTTAAACGATAAGCTCTTTTTTATTTTTAGTACACATGTTTATAAAAACGACAATTTGGAATGGATTCTAAATTTCAAGTCCAATGCTTTCAATCCTTTACGCACAAATCTATTTTCCTTGCTCTATCAACGCGGTGGTCTTGGTTCTTTTATTCGTTAAATGTTCTTTTAAGATACACAGCTGTTTTACTTTGTTTATTTTCAGCGATTTCCTCAGGCGTCCCTGCTGCCACTATATTTCCGCCTTCTTCTCCTGCTCCGGGACCAACGTCAATGACCCAATCACTTCCAGCCACGACCTGCATGTCGTGCTCTACAACGATGACGGTGTTGCCGGCATCAACTAATCTAGTCAGTTGCATCTGTAACTTTTCAACATCAGTCGGATGTAGTCCTGTGGTTGGCTCATCAAGAATATAAAGCGTATTACCACGACTTAAACGTTGGAGTTCTGTTGCAAGTTTAATGCGTTGCGCTTCGCCACCTGAAAGTTCAGTTGCTGGCTGTCCTAAACGTAAATACCCCAGACCTACTTCTTGCAATACATTAAGGGTTCGCTTTAAGCGCTCATCTTTATCGAAAAATATGCCTGCTTCATCTACAGTCATCCCCAGAACTTGGGCAATATTTTTTTCGTTATAAGTAACTTCTAAGGTTTGTGCATTGTAGCGTGTGCCATTACAAACAGGACATTTCACGTATACACTTGGCAGAAATAATAATTCTACCATTACTAATCCTTCACCCTCGCAGTTTGGACAACGGCCTTTTCCTATATTAAATGAAAAGCGGCCTGCATTGTAATGACGTGTTTTGGATAATTTGGTAGCGGCAAATAATTTACGCACAACATCAAATAAACCCGTATAAGTTGCAAGATTTGAACGTGGCGTCCTACCGATAGGTTTTTGATTAACAACCACCATACGTTTTATGTGTTCTGCACCAGATGCGATACTGCCACCGAGTGTCTCAACGCTTTCTTCTTGTAAGGGATCCTCAGCATTCTCTTCCGCCGAAGGGCGATTTCCTAAGTATTCATACATTAATTCTACAAGTACTTGGCTGACCAAACTACTTTTACCTGAGCCTGAAACTCCAGTAACACTTGTTAGCACACCTAAAGGAAATGAAACATCGAGATTAATTAAGTTGTTTCGCGTGACCTCTTTTAATTTTAACCATCCAGAGGGCTTAAGGGGTTTAACCCTTTGAAAAGGTTTATCATTGAAAAGATGCAGTCGAGTTTTTGATCTGGTAATGTTTTTTAAACCTTCCGGTGGACCACTATATAAAATTTCGCCTCCGCTTTCCCCTGCATCCGGGCCCACATCTACAATCCATTCTGCATGTCGGATGACATCCAATTCATGTTCGACAACAAAAAGCGAATTTCCACATGCTTTGAGTTCATCTAAAGCTTTCAAAAGGGCTTCCGTGTCGGCGGGATGCAATCCTGCAGAGGGTTCATCTAAAACATATACAACCCCAAATAAATTACTGTGTATTTGGGTGGCCAAGCGCAAACGTTGGTGTTCGCCAGGTGAAAGCGTAGGCGTGCTGCGTTCCAATGATAAGTAACCTAACCCTAATTCCATCAATACCTGGACTCTCGCAATGAGATCTTCAGCAATTCGTTGTGCAACCATCGCTTTTTCCTCATGGTTTTTATTTAAATTAGATAATCCCGGCGCGGAGCCATCGCCATAAGGAGCGAATATAGAAAGTAGATTTTTTAAGGGTATCCTTGAGATGTCAGCAATATCATATCCTGCAAAAGTTACAGAAAGCGATTCGCGACGTAAACGTTTTCCTTGACAGGTAGGACATTCACTGCTCAACATGTATTTGGACACGCGTTTTTTCATTAGAGCGCTCTGCGTATTGGCAAAGGTGTGCAGCACGTATCTTTTGGCGCCCGTGAAAGTACCCATGTAATTTGGCTCTCTCTTTTGTTTTATGGCTTGCTGCACTTCCTCTCGATTGAAGCCTGGATAAACCGGAACTTGTGGTTGTTCTTTGGTGAATAAAATCCAGTGGCGTTCTTTTTCTGTAAGATTTTTCCACGGCACATCGACATCATAGCCCAAGGTGGTTAATATATCGCGCAAGTTTTGTCCTTGCCATGCTGTTGGCCACGCTGCGATCGCTCTTTCCCTAATTGTCAGTGAATCATCGGGAACCATACTTTTTTCGGTGACTTCATATACCCTACCGAATCCATGGCATTGTGGACATGCGCCCTCTGGTGTATTAACCGAAAAAGATTCTGCATATAAAATAGGTTGGTTTGGTGGATAGTCGCCCGCGCGGGAATATAGCATTCGTAGCAGATTGGACAATGTAGTAACAGAACCTACAGAAGATCGCGTCGTTCCTGAACCGCGTTGCTGTTGTAATGCGACCGCTGGGGGAAGTCCGTCAATTTGGTCGACTTCAGGAATGGGCATTTGATGAAAAAGACGACGTGCGTAAGGAGATACAGATTCAAGATACCTTCGTTGAGCTTCAGCGTACAATGTACCAAAAGCGAGTGATGACTTACCAGAACCTGAAACCCCAGTAAAAACAACCAAAGCATCTCGTGGAATTTCCAAGGATACGTCTTTTAAATTATGTTGTCGTGCACCTCGTACAACAACAAAGCCTTTCTTTTGGGTACTATTTTTATTCGGTTTTTTCATTGCTCTTTTAAGTATCTAATCACATTTTGACTAAATTAATAACAAAACAGCGAAGGGATTAACTCAAATCTTCGAAGTATTAGTGCAAACCATGGGGCATTATTCTCTGGTTTTTTAAATTTCAACTTTAAAATGTATAACGTAAAAAATATTAAGAAGGAGAACTAAAGTAGGTGTTGCGAAATAATTTTTACAATTAAGAAGTGGAAATAACTTTTGAAGCATTCCATGCAATTCCCTTCGCATTTAGCGAAATATGTGTATATAATGAAGTATCGAATCATATGATTGCCCTAGTAAATTGTCAATCGTGTAGTGTTGGATACCCTGTTTATTTAAATGGGTAAATAACTTCTATACATGATTGAGCGGGATACATAACTCTTTAGATGAAGAATAAAAAGAATATGTTTTAAACTCTGAATAAGAATAAGTTCTGGCAGAGTAATCCCATCTATTTATACGATGATTAGTTGTTATTTTAAGTGACGTTTACACTAAATTGAATTCTAATTTGAATCACATGCTTTTAAGTAAATCTCAAATTATAATTTATAGTTTCATGTCCTTTTAATAATTCTACAATAGACGGTTTATGAGGCAGACGGTTAAAATCAGTATCAAAATCCCATAAGCCACAATTAGAGTATGATGACAAGTCATCCCAATCCGGACGATCAATAACGGGATAAATGCACATTCCTCTCAAATCAACACCCAATTGAATGGCTTTTGAGCATTCCAAAATAACTTCATCTAGCCATTGTGCTCTTAAATGGCCAAAGTGACCTGTTTCAGTAATTAACAGAGGGTAGTTATTATATCGGACACTCACTTTATATAATAATTCTGAAAGCGGCGTTAATCGATTTTCCACATCTGGCCAGGGCATGGTTTCGTGGGTATCCGTCCATTGGTTATTATAATAATAATTAAAACCAAGAATATCAATTAGTGTCGGATCTCCCATAAGTTCAGGACAGGTTCTGCCTAAGAGGATGTCCATGGCTTGATATTGGTAATTATTCATTTTTTTTACTTCTAAAACATCCGATAATTCTGTGCTTGGATGAACTTTAACCAACGGTTCTACGATAAGTATCACAGCATCGGCCAAAATTGATTTTATGGCTTTAATACCCATTATGGCAGCTTTGCACAAATGGTATTTAATGTCCCATCCAGAATTAACCGCAAAAGGTACGGTACCCCGCATGTCTCCTGAGTGCCAAGACAAAAAACTGATTTCATTGATGGGCACAATCCATGGCACTTGTTTACAATGCTCATAATGGAAAATAGTGAACTGTTCGCAATAGGCTACAAAACGCGAGGTAAAGAGGGGATGGGTTGGACTTAAATCATCTGGATATCCAAAATGGCAGAGATCCCAAATGATTTGGATGTCGAGTTCTGCAGCAGCCTCAAAGAAATTGTGTAATCTTCTAAAATCAAAAATATGAGGTGATGTTTCAACTTCGCTCCAACACACGCCTTCTCTTACCACCTTTATTCCAATGGCTTTTAATGCCTTATAATCTGCTAGGATTTTTTCATCATGTAAGGTTTCTTTTTGAAGATTTATGCGCTGACCCGATCGGTTAATGTGGTCTGCACATTCAAAACCGCCCATAAAAAAGCTTTTAAGCGCTAACTTATTCTGCATATTTTAATTTCTTTTTCTTTTCTAGTTCATGGAAAAGATCCAATGCGTTTTTGAATGCTTGGTCCATATTAAAATATTTATAGTTGGCAAGTCGCCCTACAAAATGAATGTTCGGATGTTTAGCAGCCTCTTCCTTGTATCTATTATAAATATCTTGGTTCTTTTTATTTAATACTGGGTAGTATGGTTCGCCTTCATCCGTAGTATATTCTCTCACAATCGTGGTTTTGTCACTTTGTTGGTTGCCAAAATGTTTGTATTCTATAATGCGGGTAAAATCAACTTCGGTACCGGGATAATTTACTACGGAGTTTTCCTGAAAGTAGGGTTGATTTATAGTTTCTGAAACAAAGTTTATGGAACGGTATTCCAATTGGTCATTTAAACTGTGTTTAAATTCAAAAAAGCGGTCGATAGGACCCGTGTAGAAAATTTTGTCAAAAGACAACAGTTCATCTTTCACATCGAAATAGTCAGTATTAAGTTTGACTGTGATATTAGGATGATTTAAAAGATTCTCAAAAATTCTTGTATATCCGTCTTTGGGAAGTGCTTGATATTTGTCTGAAAAATAGCGGTCATCAGTATTGGTTCGAACAGGAATTCTATTAAGCACGGAAGCATCTAATTCCTCCGGGTACTTATCCCATTGTTTTTTGGTGTAGTGCCGGAACATTTTCTCATATAACACTGAGCCCACCTTATTTAATACGGCTTCTCTTCCGTTATCTGGATCATCAAAAGGAATGCGATTTTCTTCCAACCACTGTTTCATTTCAGATTCGTTTGTCAATTTCAAATTGAATAACGTGTTTACCGTGGTAATATTTACAGGAATTGGTACCGTGTGCTCATCAACGCGTGCTATGACTTTATGTTCCCATGGATACCATTCTGAAAATTGGTTGACGTAACTCCAGACGTCTTCATAATTAGTGTGAAATAAATGCGCACCGTATTTGGAAACCCGAATGCCATTCTCATCAATATAATCATAACAATTGCCGGCAATATGATCTCTTTTCTCAAGCACTAAAACAGTTTTTCCTTTTTTCGCATAACGTTCAGCCAATACCGAGCCAGATATTCCAGCCCCTATAATAAGTATATCATTTTTCATAAAGACTTTTGTTTTAGTAAAAGCATCATTTTATTAACGGTTGAGTCCCAGGACGTTTTTTTTAAAATTGCTTCATAACTCACTGAATCCTGTTTTTTTTCGGAATTTAAAACTGTAATAATTGCGTTTGAAAATTCTTGTGCATTGCTGATCACATCTAATGCATTCGAATAGTCTCTCACGACATCTTTAATCGCTGTGGAAATGATGGGTTTATCGGCCGCCATATATTCTAAGGTTTTCGTTGGACTAATAAATTCTGTAGATTCATTTAAAGCAAAGGGCATCATTGCAATGTCAAATGCTTTCAAGTATCCAGGTAATTCATTATACTGTTTCATTCCCAAATAATGGATGTTGGAAGCTCTCGGCAGGTCTTCATCACGGATTTTTGCCAAAGGTCCAATCATTACAAAAGAAACTTTTGGCACCAAGAGCGCCGTTTCCTGAAGCAACGGTAAATCGATCCGTTCATCAATAACACCGATGTAACCGATGATTGGTTTCTGTATATCTTGAATGTCCTTTGGAATGGCAATCAATTTACCCGCTTTTTTAAAATGATCCACATCTACTGAACTAGGAAAACAATAAACTTCAGATGCTAATTTAGACTTTGCTTCGTACAAAGATTTACCTCCTGTAAATACGAGATCAGCTTCTTGCAACAAAAGTTTTTCCTGTGCACGGAGTTCTACTGAAGCACCTTTGAACTGAGACAATTCGTCCATGCAGTCGTAAACAATGGTTTCAATTTTTAAATAGGGTAGCAGATCGACAAAAGCGGACGAATAAAACCAAGCGATTTCAACAGCCTCAATTTTGAGAAGTTCTAGAATCGTGCTTATCTCGGCAATACTGTTAACCTTTGGTTTTAGAATCGTCAGGTTTGTATTAATTTTTTCGAGGACATAATTAGATTTACCGTCATTATGAATGGGTTCTTCTACTACTAAAATTTTGTAACTTTCAGACAGTCTACTTATAATATGTTGAGGACGTTGATATACAAAATCCCATCTCAAATGACAGAACACAATGATGTCAAAGGAATTAGTGGATTCGATTTTTTCTCGTCGTGGTGTGCTTTTTCTTAATTTTAATTTCTTGTCCATAGTCGTTTATTTTATAAAATAAAATTAGTCCAGACGATTTTGGGTTCTTAACCTTAAAAGAAAATTAATGCATCTTATTACCGAGTTGCTCAAATACTATGAAAAAAATCTATAAATCCGAGAAGAACTGATACGTTATAATAAGAATCAAATAACTGCTCCACTTCTTTATTTTAGGTCTAAAAATATTATTTATAGGATTCATCATTTTTTTATTTTCAGATTACCTTACTCATATTAATTATTAATCTTTAAAATAAATTATTATGGATACAAATAGTCACAAAGAAGGGAAGGTTGCAAAATCTATTGAGAAAGAAACTTCCAAATTACCGTCAGATCTATTTTTGTGGTCTGCCGTTGGAGCGATGGGTGCTTCTCTAACATTAAAGTTATTAGGTAAAAAAAATACGGCTCTATTTATAGGACAATGGGCATCACCATTTTTGCTTTTAGGAATTTATAATAAGCTCGTTAAGCAGGATGGTCATGATAAAGATGACCAAGATCCAAGTTAATTATAAATCTGGATCGATCTTAAATTGCAAAGTCTGAATTTTTTCAGACTTTTTTTATTTCGCAAATTTAATTTTTTATTATTTTTCAGCTTTTTCAATTCATCTTCTCGATCTTAAGCAGATCTCCAGGTTTTGCAGCAATCCATTTGTCATCTATTAACTGTATGATCATTAATTTTACGGGTTGATTTCCCACGGTTCCAGAGATATGACCTTCATGACCTTGCGTATCCTTAATGGTGTTTTGATCGCCACCAAATGAAAGCTCACCAACACTCATTTCCACTCTCATGCCATCCATGGTTTCAACATACCAACTTCCTGATAATGGAACAATCCATTGAGGTTTTGGATTTTCGTGCCATTGACCCACCCAGCCTACTGGCATTTCTGCAAACATAATATGTGCATTAGCGTCGAGAAGGTGTTTATTCCATTGTTCTGCGGCATCACCTCCCATACTCTCTTTTTGGAAATCTGTTATCTCCACTCGTTGCTGTTTGCTTACACCCTGGCCATCAGTATAAACGTGCCAATAGGCTAAAGTTGGAGATTCTTGAGAACTGTTTATATCTTTTGTCATAAATATTAAAATTAATTAA
>JBDTKP010000099.1:0-6652 GCA_039935255.1 Gelidibacter sp.
TTCTGCGATTAAGTTGCTATCGCCTTGAAAATACTCAGAATCGTTTAGCCACATGTGCGGCAAATTTTTACCAATCAGGACCACATCTTTAGGCTGAAACTTCTTGATACTATCCCCTATAAAACGCGTGCCTTTACTTTTGAGAACCGTTACCAATTCCAATTCTGGATGGTAATGCCAAATTTTTAAAAAATTGGGATAGCTGTTTTTTCTGAAGGAAATGGAAGCCGTTGCATTACTTCGGTCTAATAGATGGAGTTTCATTACTATAAAAATAACACTTTCAGATGAATTGTTGGCGGTAAATGCAATAAAAACACCAGTTATGAAATGGAAAAAAAGCAATCAGGTATCCAACGATCATCATGAATAACTTAAAGTTTATCGAGACGATTTAGCCGACTTCTTAAATTTAGCTACGTCATAATTTGCAAGCGCACTTTTTGCTGCGTTGTATCCAATCTCAACCATCTCATCGATGTTCTTTCTATCGAAAGTTCCAAATTGATTCAATTCTGGAGGCATAATCATGATATCGCATTCTTTAACTTTATGCTGGTTTTCCAAAACTGATTTCATTTTAAATACTCTTTCAACGACGTTATGAGAATGTCTTAAGTCTTTTATCTTTAATACGTCAAATCCATCCACGTAAACGCCAATAATGCGTTCACATTTTTGTTTTATAGGCTCCAAAGGAAAGTTATTGAGCGCTCCACCATCAATATAATAAGCGCTTTTAATCTTAACAGGTGCAAATAATCCAGGAAAAGCAGCAGATGCTAAAACTGGCTTGATCAACTCCCCTTTATCAAATATTTTAAGTTTACCATTTAGGATGTTCGTTGCCGTGATGAATAACTTCTTTTTCAAAAACGAAAAATCATCCTCCTTCAAATAGACTTTAAATTCATCATAAAACTTTTCAGCATCAATAAATCCAGGTTTATTAATAGCATATTTTGTAATGCTTAGTAACTGAACCTCCTTGAAAAATGCTAATATCTCGTCCCATTGGTAACCATAAGCATAAAGTGACCCCACGATGGCGCCTGCACTTGAGCCTGCAATATGTGTTGGGTGAATTTGGTGTTCTTCAAGCGCTCGAATCACGCCTATATGCGCAGCACCTCGCATGCCGCCACCAGATAAAACTAAACCAATATTCATAGTATATTTTTAACGTCATAAATAACGCACTGAGCACCAAATGAATCGGGCATTATAATTAAAAAACTAAAGGATTCGAATTAGATTTTTTTAAGACCGACATTAATTCTACCAGTGGCAATTCAATCGAGTAAGTACCCGTGTACGATGGACACATGACGCAGTCGTCAAAATAAAACTCTACATTATTGTCATTAATAACAAAGTTGTTTTTGCTTTCAAAAAAGTCATTTGTCGATACTTCCCAACAATCATAATACAACGCTGCGCTTTGTATGTTATTTGTTATTTTTTCATTGAGAATAGCTAAGAGTTCCTCTTCAGATCCTTTATTGAAAAAATCTTCATAGGTCATAAAAACGCCTTTATTTAAATCAAAATTAAAGCAGTCAAAAGAATAACTAGGATGCATGGCACCAGAATAAAAGTTTTCTTTGTAAAAAAGAACACTTACAAGCTGATCATTGATAATATAAATTTTGTAATCTATAAACCGTTCTTCTCTAAATTGTGCGGCTTCTATACTATCACAGAGCATTTTACTTTCTTGTATCTCAGACACTGCTTTCTTGACATTCACATAATAATCTTTGATGAAATCATTAAAATTCCGGTTGGTCGCTTTAAGAGTCTCATCAAGTTGCGGGTATTTAAAATTAATGGTATAGTCCTGATGATCAATGACGTATTTTTTATCAATGATCAATTTTTGAAATTCCGAGCGTTGGTCTTTCTTTTCAATTAATTCCTTCTGTTTAAATTCAATAGAAAGAGACTTATTATAAGCATCGAGATCCCGATCTCCCATTTGAATAGTCTCGGTGGCATCTGGCGCCAGTTGTTCGGATTCGTCAGTTTCAAGAACAGCATCCTGACTTTTTTCATTTTTACAACTTGAAAGCAAAAGAACCACTAGGGCTAGATATAAATATTTCATGTACTCTTTTTAATTAATTGTATTTTATTTTTGGAACGATCTTCGGCTTTTATGAGAAACAGCTCTATAATTTTTTCTTTTAAAACTCACGAAGTTCTTTCAAGACATCGCTTATTCTTCATGAAAATCAGGGTACAGATTCAGCATAAAATTCTTAGGGATAAATATAACCTAAATGCCGAAAGCAAGTGCTGTCTGCGTTTAATTTATCTGCGTTGGAAATTTAACCAACCAAATTATTTAGTATTTCAGTTTGTCTTCCATCAGTAGAAATTCGTGCATATTAGCAAAATCTATGGCTCCAATGAGTTCTCCTTTTTCTGTGACAGGAAAAAACGGATCGATTTCATCTTGCATAAGGCTGTAGGCAACATCGAGTTTTTCGTCTGCGGATACCGATTTAAAGTCTGCGGTCATTAAATCCCGCACCAAAAGTGTTCTTTTATTAGAATTTTCGATAATATCCTTGTGATAGAGCAACCCTACAACTTCCTTGTTTTTCAGCACCACAAAATTGGTTTCCGAACCTCGAAGAATGACAGCAACAATGTGCTCCATGGTGTCTTCAGGATCAAAAACCGTGATATGTTTTAACATGGCATCCCTTACCCTATAGCCTTTGAGCAATCCTATTTGATGGACGGTTTTGTTTTCACTAAAGCTTCCAATCAATAAGAATAACGACAAAAACACCAATATCGGATTAAACAACAAACCAACCATCAATAAGATGATGGCAATGATATGACTGATCGTTGTGGCAATACGTGTTGCTTTTTCGCGCGTGAGTTTGATATCTAAAACGGCTCTTAAAAGTCGGCCCCCATCCAATGGAAACGCGGGAATCAGATTGAACACTGCCAAAGCTACATTCACAATAAACAAGAAGAAAAGAAAGGTTCTAGGAGAAAAATCATTTAAGGCTGTAAAATATTCGCCAAGATTAAGACTGACATAATCACTCACTGGTATAGCAAAAAACAAAATAATCGCTATTATTAAATTTACCAAAGGACCCGCCATGGTAATCAAAAACTCTTCTTTGGGAGAATTGGTTGGTTTTTCAACGGTTGAAATGCCTCCCACAGGCAGCAGTACCATCTTTTTGGTTTTAATACCAAATTTTTTGGCCACTAATACATGGCCAAGTTCATGTAACAGCACACAAATCATGACCGCAAGGATGAACTGAAGATTAAATAGAACACGATCGACCGACGAACCGCTTAAAATTTCACTTAAAACAATCCATACCACTAATAAGAAAAATGTCCAATGGATTTGAACTTCTGTTCCGTAGTATTTACCTAACTTAAGATTAGCATTCATAAAGCATACTTTGATTTGTTTAATTGATTGATTTTGAGATTAGTCGTCTAAAGAGAAATTCAATTTAGTCCACCTTTACGACAGACCATTTTTTTTGTGCATTCATCACGGCAAACAAAGTACTGGAAAGCGCTTTGGAGTTAATCATTGGTGCTTTCCTCAAATTTTCAGCCGTTAGAGTGATGTTAACAGGCTCTTCAGCCAAATAGGTTAATACATCGCCATTTAAATTAATGACCACCTCATGATAACCGTAATTTACAACTTCCTTATTTAAAGCATTCGTTGATAGTACTGTTCTTTTTACGTTCAGAGCAATAGCGCGCTTATCTTTAAAATTAGTCGCATTCAAATACTCAGGTTCAATCACCGTTTTTCCTGACGTGTCAATATATCCGAAATAAGGAATGCCCTCTTTTTTTTGGGTTATTAAGCATCTGCCATCATAAAAGATAGGAAAACTACCATCGATCGTTTTAGAAACAACCAAATCATCTCTAAAATTAACGACCATCTTCCCTTCAGCATTGACAAAGCCCCATTGACTTCCTTTTTTGACGGCAATCATCTCTTCATTCATAGGAGACACGAAATCTGCGTTGTTAATATTCTGGGCAGAAAGCACCGCGGTGAAAATCAGGGTTATAAAAATTAAAAATAGTGAACGTTTCATGATTTTATTTTTTAAGGTTATCGTATAAAAGTACTTTGAATTAAATGGCTAAAAAATGATATCGATCATGCCGTTAAAAATAATTTCTTTACAATGAACCATTTATGCACTAATTAAAGCATTTGTAAAAATCTCAACGCAAAGCAAAAGCAATTTACCCATCACCCTCGTTGCGTGATATTTATCATATATTTTATCACTTGCAATTTTTAACTTTAACACCTCAACCAACTGAATTCACTTACACAATTTCTTTAAAACTATGGACACTAATATTGATATCATTAAATCTTCAGGTGAAAAAGTAAAGTTTTCACTCGATAAACTGCGCGCATCTCTAGGAAAATCAGGCGCAGACCAGCAGACCGTAAATGACATTATTAACAAAGTAAAAAAAGAATTATACGATGGCATTTCAACAAAAGAAATCTATAACAGAGCGTTTGCTTTATTAAAAAAGAAAGAAGGATACCTGGCATCCAAATACAAACTTAAAAAAGCAATCTATGAATTGGGCCCTACAGGATATCCGTTTGAGCGATTTATAGGTGCAATTTTAAAATATTCAGGCTACCATACACAAGTCAGCGAAATTTTGCAAGGCCAGTGTGTCAAACACGAAATTGATGTGGTCGCTGTAAAAGATGGCATGACTACACTTATTGAATGTAAATTTCATAGTGAACAAGGCAGAAATTGTAATGTTAAAGTGCCGTTATATATCGCTTCACGATTTAAAGATGTCCAAACGCATTGGGATGAAAAATCCCATGACACAAAATTAGATCCTGGTTGGGTGGTTACCAACACACGTTTTACCGATGATGCCTTGCAATACGGAAATTGTATTGGATTGTACTTATTAAGTTGGGATTATCCAAAAAATGATGGGTTGAGAAATCGCATTGACCGACTGGGATTATATCCCATAACCGTGTCCACTTTATTGACCAATCGCGAAAAGCAATTTCTGTTAAGTAGAGATGTGGTCCTCTGTAAAGATTTGATCGATGATGTTTTTTTCTTGGATCATCTTGGGATTTCGGAAACTCGTAAATCAAAAATTCAAAACGAGATTAAAATGCTTTGTAAAATCTAAACTTATGGACAATCATGTGAAAGTAAACTTTCTTGGAGCTTCTGGGGTTGTGACGGGTTCGAAATATCTCATTGAAACCTCAGAAAAAAATATAATGATCGATTGTGGCATGTTTCAAGGCTTGAAGGAACTGCGTGAACTTAACTGGATCGATCTTAAGGTCGATGTCAGCGCGATTGATGTCGTCTTGCTGACGCATGGCCATCTCGACCATGTTGGCTATTTACCGCGCCTGGTCAAGCAAGGTTTTGATGGGAAAATCATTGGCACCGCCCCTACTCTGGCTATTGCGGAAATTATTTTGAAAGACAGCGCAAAAATTCATGAAGAAGAAGCCAAAAAAGCGAATGATGAAAAATACACCAAACACAATCCTGCGCTGCCTTTTTACACAGTGGCTGAGGCGGAAAAAACAATTGGTTTTTTTCAAGTGGAAATGGCTGGCAAATGGCTTAGTTTATCAGAGCATATCTCCTATCGTTTTCAATATAATGGACACATTATTGGAGCGACGTTCATAGAATTGGATATCAATTCCAAACGTTTTGTGTTTTCTGGAGATATCGGCCGAACAGATGATTACTTGTTAGAGGATCCTAAGCGTCCTGAATGGGCAGATTTTCTCTTTATTGAAAGCACTTACGGCAATAAACTCCATCCAGAAGAAGACGTGGAGCAGATCCTCACGGAGATCATCCTTGAAACCCTTGATAAAAAAGGCAACTTGATTATCCCCAGTTTTGCGGTAGAACGCCTCCAAACACTGATGTTTATTCTATGGAAATTATATCAGAAAAATAAAATCCCCAACATTCCCATTTTTATTGATAGTCCAATGGGAAATAATGTATTGGAGGTGTTTAGACGCTTTCCGAAATGGCACAAACTGTCTGATTCCGACTATAATGCGATGTGCAATCATGTAAATATCGTTGAATCTTACAAAGAAACCTGGGAAACGATTGATGACAAACGCTCTAAAATAATCATCGCAGGAAGTGGAATGGTTACTGGCGGAAGAGTTCTCACCTATTTACAACATCTTATTGATGATGCTTCAACCACTGTGCTGCTGGTAGGCTATCAGGCGGAAGGCACGCGCGGAAGGCAACTTTTTGATGGCGCTCATGAGATCCGGTTTTCTGGCAAATACCATCCTGTAAAAGCGACGATTAAACACTTGGACAGCCTGTCTGCCCATGCGGACCAAAATGAATTATTGCTTTGGATGAGTACTATCAAAAACATTCCGGAAAAAGTCTATCTCGTCCATGGAGAACCTGGTGCTTTGGATGCTTTTAGAGTAAAAATAAAAGACACCTACCAATGGCATGTTTGTATTCCGAAACTCTCGGACGTAGAAAACATTATCATTTAAAAAGGATGATTCACATAGGTTTATTTTTTTAACACGCTCATTTTAAAAAAACAAGATTAATGGCCA
>JBDTKP010000100.1:0-6493 GCA_039935255.1 Gelidibacter sp.
CAATTTTCTTAATTAATCTATAATTTCTACTTTACGGATGTAGATGTTCTTTAACGGCCATTCTGAATCATCTGTTTCTTGTGCGGCAATGGTATCTACCACATCCATGCCGTCTATCACTCTTCCAAAAACCGTATAACTGCCATCCAGATGATGTGCGCCACCTTGCTGTTGCACGATAAAAAACTGATAGGGAGAGGCCAGCTTATGAGGGTTTTCAATTTCGCTACTGGGCATACTGATCACGCCCCGGTCGTGCAGATAACCCCGATTGGTATCTATAGGTAGGAGATATTGTCCTATTTCTTGACGTTTTTCAGCTATGGATACATCATCGCTATTGCCAGCCTGAATGACGAAGTTGTTGACAATGCGATAAAACTGGGAATTGTCAAAATACTGTTGCTTGGTCAAAAAGATGAAATTGGCACGGTGGAATTTGGTTTCATTAAACAGGAGGATGTCTATTGTTCCGAAATCGGTAGTAATCCTAACTTTGTTTTCTTTATGTTCCTTTTCGTACTCGAGAAAAAAGTCCATGGCATTTTCATCGGTGAGTTTTGGGAATTTACGCGTCTTTTTTGCAACGGTGTCTTTTTTGACTTGAATGTCTTCGGAAGGAAAGGAATCTACAGTGGAATGACTATTTTTTTGGCGAGATTGTTTATCTTCACAATTAAGAAAGATGAAAAACACGCCAATGAACATTAAAATTCTCATATCTGAATGAATTTTGATACATTTTTAAAATCTATTTCAAAAATAGAACATATTCCACTTCCTGGAGAAGATTCACAGGTTAAAATGTCGCCTACCTATCGTATGGAGCTGGTTGAAAAGCAGCGCGAACTCATGAAAACTGCTCGAAAAGCAGGCGTGATGGCTTTGTTTTATCCCGATACGGAGCGGCATACAAAATTAATTTTGATTTTGAGAAAAACGTATAGTGGCGTACATTCTGCCCAAGTAGGTTTTCCTGGAGGGAAGTTGGAAGTAGAAGATCCTTCTTTAGAATATGCGGCACTTAGGGAAACTTTTGAAGAAGTAGGCGTGCCCATTCAAAACATCACGGTCTTGAAAGCTATGACGTCGGTTTATGTGCCTCCAAGTAATTTTATGGTGTATCCTTTTTTCGGAATTACACGCCACACACCTCAGTTTTTGAAACAAGATGATGAAGTTGAAGATTTGATAGAAGTAGCCCTTGCCGATTTCCTCAATGATGCCAACGTTAGTTCTCAAATGCTCATGACCACGTTGCAAAAGGAGGTGGAGGTGCCGGTTTTTAAGTTGAACGGTCATACGGTTTGGGGTGCAACTGCTATGATGCTCAGTGAAATAAAAGACTTGTTAAATAAAGTCATCTAAGTTACAGATTTTACTAAATTTGTTTTTTGAGATATGCTAAGGTTACACGCATCATAAATAGCATATCATAATCGTAAATAAATATAATGGGATTATTTAAAAGAAACCCTTTTGGCCATATACTGTTTGTAAAGAAATGGCTTATACGTATTCTTGGCGCCTTGACACACAGGCGTTTTAGAGGTTTTAATGAGCTTAAAATAGAAGGTTCTGAGATTATTAAAAATTTGCCGGACACTAATGTGCTCTTCATTTCAAATCATCAGACCTATTTTGCAGATGTCGTGGCCATGTTCCATGTCTTTAATGCAAGTTTGAGTAATCGCGATGATAATATCAAGAATATTGGCTATTTATGGCAACCAAAATTGAACCTTTACTACGTTGCTGCTAAAGAGACGATGAAGGATGGATTACTGCCAAAAATATTCGCCTATGTCGGTTCAATCAGTATAGAAAGAACGTGGCGAGCAGAAGGTAAGGAGGTGAACCGCCAAGTAAAAATGAGTGATATTACTATGATTTCCAAGGCGCTTGATGATGGCTGGGTGATTACCTTCCCGCAAGGCACCACTACGCCATTTAGACCTATTCGGAAAGGAACCGCACATATTATTAAGCGCTATAAACCAATTGTCGTGCCTGTCGTCATAGATGGCTTTAGACGTTCTTTCGATAAGAAGGGGCTTCGCGTTAAAAAGAAGAATATTCTTCAATCCATGGAGATCAAAGCGCCATTGGTAATTGATTATGAGAATGATACAATTGATCAGATTGTAGAAAAGATTGAATATGCCATTGAACAGCACTCCTCGTTCTTAAAAGTAATGTCGCAAGAAGATATTAAGGCCCAAGAGGAATTGAACAAGCTTAGAAGATATAAAGTAGAAGAATAATTTAGATTTATTTCAATACTATATGTCTAATTTTCTCAATTCTTTATAGTTTCTATTAAGCTTTCTTAACAGCAATCCGTAGATCAACCAATAGAAAAACAGTAAAACAGCTGCTAAAACAGCAAGGACACAAGCCACAAGCAATATCGTTTTTGCATAAAACATAAAGGTCTCACCATTGGCTGCAGCAGTTTGGGCTCTACTAATAATGGCTTTGTTCTGATCAAATTCAATATATAGGGCAGCCATAAAAGTAACAGCCATCAGAGCCAGATTGAAAAACACATAATTCCTGACTGTTTTTCGTGTTCTTAAAATATTCTCCATCAAAACTTTTGCACTGTCAGTAACTGAAATTCTCCTGTAATTCTTGTAGAACAAAACGAAGAAATAAGCTAATATCACATACCCTAAAACGGTGAGTGGAATGATCAGGTAGTCAGAGTCCAGCTTATCAAATTCTTGGGCGTTTTTGGAATCCTTTAATAAAAAAGTAAGCGCTGCCCATAGGCCAAATTCCAATAGACTGATGATAAATATCCATTTGACTATCGACGATGATCGTTTCAGGATCATTTTATATATGTCACCGGCAGAAACCTTGGGATACTGAGTGTCCTGAGATTTCCAATGTTTTTTTAATAATTCTAATTCATCCATATACTTTACGGATTAAGTATTGTTCTTAATTTGTTCTTGATCCTGTTCATTTTCACTCTAGCATTGACCTCGCTAATTCCTAGGGTTTCACTTATTTCTCGGTAATCTTTTTCTTCTAAATAAAGGAAAACAAGTGCTTTTTCAATATCATTCAATTGATGGACGGCTGCATATAGCAATTTCAATTGTTGTTCTTCGGTATCGTCGTATTCTTCAGCTTTGATCTTAAATTGAAAGGTTTCCAATTCATAGGTGTTGATGGTGCGCTTAGATTTTCGGTATAAGGTGATGGCGGTATTTAGTCCAACGCGATACATCCAAGTGCTAAATTTAGCGTCACCACGAAACTTTGGATATGCTTTCCATAACTGAATAGTGATTTCCTGAAATAAGTCATTATGCGCTTCTCTATGGTTTGTATAAAGTCTACAAACTTTGTGCACAATGTTTTGATGCTCTTCTAGCAACGCAACAAAATTATGTTCTAATTCTTTGTCCAAATCTGGTAGTTAGTTATACTGTTAGTATAGGAATTAGAGGAATTGTTACAGATATTTTGATTTATTTTTAAAAACATTTAGAGCTCTTTTAAGTTTAAATAAATACTTTGCTTTAAATGATTTATAAATCTGATATGTAGTTGGTTGAGTAGTCGGTATAGGCAAAAGCTATTGCTCTTTTAAAAGACCAGTAACAATATAAAACTGCGCCAAGCCATAAGTGAGCATGATGCTGATGCTTGAAAATTTTAGTGGCATATAAAATTTATTCAAGGCCAAAATACTATCCGAAATAACGAACAAGATAGCTCCTAAAAACACATAAATAAAACTTTTTTTAGACACTCTTTTCTTTCTTAAGAATGCTGTAATCACCATTGTTAAAATAATAATTATATAAAAGATGACAGGAATTAACAAGTCCCCCAAGTTCTCTTTGAGCAGATAAAAAAGTCCGAAGGCAAAAATAGTTAACACGATAATTAAGCCAATGGGATTTGTTTTTGAATTCTTTTGAGTGAAAAATATCCAGCAATAAAACAGGTGTGCTAGAAAAAAAGAAATCAGACCGAGCATGAAGTAATTTGGAGATTGATCAACAAACATTAAAAACACATCTCCAACTAACGAGAAAGCAAGTGCCGCTAAAACTAACCATTTTAAAGACTTTGAAACATTTCTACTTTCAATATAAAAAAATATTATTAGTGAAATTAAAATGGCTGGTTTCGTAAAATAGTGTAAGGTCTGTAAGCTTTCTATACTGCCACAAATAAGTTCAATACACAGAATTACTATAAAAAGTGCGGTAAATTTTGGGTAATTGGAGCTATCCATCGATTTGTAGATCATTGTGTTGGTTTTTGGAGCGTATCACCTTTAACGGCCATTTGCCACGCTAGGGCTAATAGATTGTTACGAGCTTTCGAATATGCACTAGTTTTTGCTGTTTTAGTAAGTTGTGTGTCAAAATCAAATTCTTCTATACTTCCAGATTCAGAAAAATACTGTACATCAGTTTTAGATATAACAGTATTAAAGCCAATGCCTAATTGGTCTCTATCATCTTCTGTTAACAGCGAATTTCCAAAGCTGTAATATTCAAAGTCTTTTGGAGCAACCAAGTCTATAATTGTTGGTAGTATATCAATATGGCTTCCTGGGGTGAAATTTTTGCTTGGCTCTATGTTGGAGCCATATATAATAAGGGGAACTGAAGATTTTTCGTAGAGATTAGGTCTTGCGTTGATAAACCGTCTTCCAAAATGGTCGCCCGTAAATACAAATAAGGCGTTTGGATAGAGTTGTTCAGCGGTTTTGATAAAGTGACCAATGGCCTTGTCTGAGTACCATAAGTGTCCTAATTCGTCCAAAGTCATCGTGTTTTCAAAGATATTACCCGAAATGCTTTTGAAAGCATCTAGTGTTTTATAAGGAAATCCTTCTTTTTTAACATCTACCTCATAAGGCTGATGATAACTTGTAGTTAGAATTACATTTAACGAATAGGTGTCTGCCCCGACAGTTTCAGTAACAAAATCGAAGAGATTAATATCATTGGTGCCCCAAAAACCACAAGGCCTATTGGTGTTTGGCCCCCCATAGACATTTTCAGCACCTTGGTTTTTGCTGAAATTCTCAATGTTTTGCCAAGACAAGTAGCCGCCATAAAAAAAGTTTGTTTGGTAGCCCAAAGTTTTAAACTGATTGTATATTGACGTCTTAAAAGGTGGATTTATAGCACCCGTAATACCAACATTCACGCCGCTATAAGGAACGCCCGTGGTGATTGCGGCAAAAGAGTTCATGGTTGCATTGGATGCCGGTAAAAAGTTTTCAAATCTAATGCCATTATCCTGTATGCTCTTGACGTTTGGAGTCAGGTTCAAAGAGCTGTATTTGTCCATTAATGGCCACGAGTCCAGGCTCTCCATTACCACAATGAATATCTGTTTTGGCTTTTCAATGCTTGCGCCGGGACTCTTTTTTTTCAAAAGAGCTGAGATCGTTTGACTCCCCGTTGGATTTAATTTATCAAATGGTATAAATGGGTTATCACCAGAAGTGGAGTTTTTTTCTTTAAAATCAGCTATAGCGTAGTTCAAAGATCTGAATGGATTGATGGTGGTTTTGTTTAAAAAAGGATCTTTCGTTGTGGCCGCGTAATAGCGTCGAACAGGTAAGTTGGAGAAAGACCCTCTTAAAATGGAAACGAGTAGAGTCACTATGGCGACCATGAGCACTGTCCTGAATGCCGGTTTTTTAATCCTTAAAAGGATGTTGCTAATGGCTGATTTGTTTTCGAAATATCTTAAAATGAAATAGCTGACCCCAATTATGCTTATAAAAGCAAGCAAATTGATTACTGGATGGAAGTTTTCGAGAACGGTGTTTAAAACCGCCTTTTGGTCGTCATATAAAATCAAAAATACAAAATGATTAAACTGATCATTATACTCTCGGTAATAGTTAATGGTGACAATGTAAATTAGTGTCGCAGAAATAATAAAGACCACTTGAAGCACCTTACGGATCTTTTTTGCAATGCCTATTTTCCCATAAAAGCCCATGAATGAAGCCGTTAAAAAAGGAAGTATTAGAAAATACCCAACAATTTGACCATCAAAGCGGAATCCCATATAAAAAGCTTTCAAAAACTCAGTAAAAGGTAACGGGCTTGATAGTTCCGCTTTGAAGAATAAGATGAAAACAAGTTTAAATACAAAGAAAAAAAGAACACAAAAGAAGTAGAAAAAAATAATGTTGGAGAGCTCTTTAATGTAGTTGTTCCATTTGGATTGCTGCATTGGTTTATAGGTTATGAGATTTGGGTATAACTAACAAAATCATTGATTTATGAGGCGAATTTAAGCAATACTTTGTTACTACGTCCATTCATCCTCAAATTATGACAGTTCGGAACTTATGAATTTTCATTCTGCGTGATTCGATACACATTTGTATCATCAATTAATCTATCGTGCATTATGAAAGCGTTTATTAGACTACTCTTATTTTTTATCGCTGCAAACAGCTTCTCACAAACTATAATTTCAGGAAAAGTTACGG
>JBDTKP010000101.1:0-14317 GCA_039935255.1 Gelidibacter sp.
TATGATTCGCTTCCGTTCTCCTGCGTTGTTTCTCATCTACCTGAGCGTCAAAAGTAGCTCTTAGATCTTTTGGTAAATTCTTTGTGAAATGAATCACAACATTATTCTCTCTTTTAGTATCTATAATATAAACAACATCACCATCGTTATCTTTCAAATAGCCCTTATCGCCTACCTGCCCACCACCTTCGGCATAAAAAGGAGTTAGATTGAATACCAATTGGTACATTTCACCATCTTTTTTAGAAACTACTTTTCTGTAGCGTGTAATTTTGACCTTGGTTTCAAGAAAATCATAACCTATAAATTCCTGCACATCATCCTCCAATAAAACAGTCCAATCCTCTGTAGTCATTTCACTGGCAGCACGCGAACGATCCTTCTGTTTTTTCATTTCAACATTGAATCCGTCGACGTCTACAATAAAACCGTTTTCTTTAGCGATCAGTTGAGTTAAATCTAAAGGAAATCCGTTAGAGTCAAATAATTCAAAAGCATCTCTGCCCGAAATCACTTTTAGATTTCCTAACGTGGCTTCGTCTGAAACATCATCGGTTTTAATTCTGCCATTGGCATTTCTAATAATGGCTTCAAGATTAGATATACCTGATGAAATTGTTCTTAAGAAGGATTGTTCTTCTTCCTTTATAACGTTTTCAATCAGTTGTTTTTGCGATTTCAATTCTGGGAAGGCATCGCCCATTTTCTTGCTCAATACATCCACCACTCTGTAGATAAATGGCTCTTTTTGATCCAAGAAGGTAAAACTATAACGACTAGCTCTTCTCAAAATTCGGCGGATGACATATCCAGCACCAGTATTACTTGGCAACTGTCCGTCAGCAATAGAGAAGGCCACAGCACGTACGTGATCAGAAATGACGCGAATAGAGACATCAACCATCTCCTCTTTTCCGTAAGTTTTATTGGTAATCGTTTCGATCTCACGAATGATTGGAGTAAACACATCAGTATCATAATTTGACTGAACACCTTGCAATACCATGCACAAACGCTCAAAACCCATGCCAGTATCAATGTGTTTTTGAGGCAACGCTTCTAAAGATCCATTAGCTTTCCTATTGTATTCCATGAACACAAGATTCCATACTTCAACGACTTGCGGATGATCCATATTGACCAAAGTCCTACCATCAACAGCTGCCTTTTCTTCAGCTGAACGGATATCCACATGGATTTCACTACATGGCCCACATGGACCTTGGTCGCCCATTTCCCAAAAATTGTCATTTTTATTCCCCATCAAAATACGATCTTCAGAAATAAAAGATTTCCATAAATCATAAGCCTCTTGATCCATTGGCAAATTATCCTCTTCACTTCCTTCAAAAACGGACACGTATAGAATGTCTTTATCTATGCCATACACTTCAGTTAAAAGCTCCCAAGCCCACGCGATGGCTTCCTTTTTAAAATAATCTCCAAAACTCCAGTTGCCCAGCATTTCAAATAGTGTATGATGGTAGGTATCAAAACCAACTTCTTCCAAATCATTATGCTTGCCAGAAACACGAAGACATTTTTGACTGTCGGCGATACGATTGTTTTTTGGTTGTGCATTACCTAAAAAATACTCCTTAAAAGGGGCCATTCCAGAATTGACAAACATAAGGGTAGGATCATCCTTTAAGACCATGGGTGCAGAAGGCACAATTTGATGGTGTTTGTCTTTAAAAAAGTTTAAAAATGTAGAACGTATGTTTTGAGATTTCATTGCTATAAATTGATCTTAGTTTTATATTAAAATTGGCAATATGACTGATTTTTCACAAATTTATTTTAAAGTTTGCATATCGCCCACCTACATTAATTGAGAATCATTTAGTTTTACTAAATTTACAATTAAAATATTTTGTAGGTTTGGTCGTTTGGTTACTATCAAAAGACCATTTACTGTCTTTTTAACTGTGCAAAAATAGTATAAATTAGGAAATGAGTAAGGTAAAATATTATTACGATTCTGACACCCTCTCTTATAAAAAAATAGAGCGACGCAAAAGGAATACTATTAAGTATGCTTTTATCTTTTTTTCGGGATCGGCACTGTTTGGATTCCTATTTGTGTTTTTGGCAAGTCAGTTTGTAAAATCTCCTAAAGAGCGCGTTTTAGCAAGAGAACTCCAGCATATGGAGCTGCAATATCAATTGCTCAATAAAAAAATGGATGAGGCCCAATCGGTGTTGGCTAATGTTGAAGAACGTGACAACTCTATTTATCGACTTTATTTTGAAGCCAATCCTATTCCAGAAGAACAGCGTAAAGCGGGTTTTGGAGGCGTCAATCGTTATAAAGCTTTAGAAGGTTTTGATAATTCAAAAATCATAATTGATGCCAATAAACGCATGGACATTCTGCAAAAACAAATTGTAGTTCAGTCCAAATCGTTGGATGAAATAGCAGTTTTAGCAGCAGATAAAGAAAAATTCTTAGCCTCTATTCCAGCAATTCAACCTGTAAGCAATGAGGATCTGACCCGAATGGCTTCTGGCTATGGTTATAGAACAGACCCTTTTACAAAAGCAAAAAAATTTCATTATGGAATGGATTTTACTGCGCCAAGGGGAACACCTATCTACGCTACAGGTGATGGTACCGTAATTAGGGCAGATAATTCTTCATCAGGGTATGGTAATCATATTAGGATTGATCATGGCTATGGTTACGTGTCACTTTACGGTCATATGTACAAGTATAATGTAAGGGTCAATCAAAAGGTAAAACGTGGCGATTTAATCGGTTTTGTGGGTAGCACAGGACGTTCTCAGGGTCCACATGTACATTATGAAATTTTTAAAGATGATGAACGTATTAACCCTATGAACTTCTACTATGGTCATTTATCAGCGGAAGAATATAGTGTATTACTGGAGCGCTCAACCTTAGAAAATCAATCCTTGGATTAATATGCACATCGATCTACCTGAAAAAAGATATTATGGCATTGGGGAAGTAGCTACAGCATTCAAAGTGAATACTTCTTTGATTCGATTTTGGGAAAAGGAATTTGATATCCTGAAACCAAAAAAGAATGCTAAAGGCAATCGAAAATTTACACCAGAGGATATTAAGCATCTTAAATTTATCTATCATTTGGTTAAAGAACGTGGTTTTACGCTGGAAGGGGCAAAAACACATTTGAAGGAAAACAAACAACAAGCGCTCAGCAAATTTGAAATTATCAGCAAATTGGAAGACATAAAAGCTCAACTTTTAAAAATTAAATCACAAATATAAAACCACACATTATGAAAAAATGGCTCGTTCCCGTAATAATAATTGCTTTAATCGCAATCGGACTCTACTCTTGGGGTAAAAATTTCAACAATACAGCAGTAGAACTTAGAGAAACGGCAACCCGAAGCTGGGGTGACGTAGAGAGCAGTTACCAACGTCGTAATGACCTTATTGGTAATCTTGTAAAAACAGTGCAAGGTGCAGCTGATTTTGAGCGTACGACCTTAAGAGAAGTTATTGAAGCAAGAGCAAAAGCAACTTCTACAACTATTGACCCTACCAATCTTACGGCTGAAAACATGGCGCAGTTTCAAGAAGCACAAAGCGGATTGAGCGGTGCATTATCCCGATTATTAGTCTCCGTAGAACGTTATCCTGAACTCAAAGCGAATCAGAATTTCTTGGAATTACAATCGCAATTGGAAGGTACTGAAAACAGGATTAATGTAGCAAGAGATCGTTTTAATCAAGCGGTAGAGCCTTACAATAAACACATTAAAACCTTCCCTAATAGTGTATTGGCAGGTCTATTCAATTTTGATCACATGAGTTATTACAAAGCAGATGCTGGTTCTGAGAAAGCTCCAGACATTGATTTTGATTTCTAATAATCCAGGTTGTCAGCTAATTTTGATTATGCTCTAAAAGAGCGCAACTATCTAAAATAGAAAAATGTCTAAAACAGAAGATTTTCTAACCGCAGAAGAAGAGCAGCAAGTGATTGCTGCTATCAGGACAGCAGAAGAGCACACCTCAGGAGAAATTCGAGTACATCTTGAAAAAACCTCCAAAATTGATGTCTATGAGCGCGCTTTGGAGGTTTTTCACTTCCTCAAAATGGACAATACAAAACTTCAAAATGGCGTATTGATCTATGTTGCCGTTGAAGATAAAACCTTTGTCATATTTGGTGACGAAGGCATAAACAATGTTATCGACGAAGATTTTTGGGAAAGCACCAAAAACGTGATGCAGGGTCATTTTAAAAGAGGCCATTTCAAGCAAGGATTAGTGGATGGCATTTTAAAAGCAGGGAAGGAATTGGAAACTTATTTCCCTTGGGAAACTGGCGATAAGAATGAGATTCCAGATGATATTTCTATAGGATAATAAATCAAGTGAGCAGTATGCAGTCTTCAGTCAGCAGTCAAAATATTAATTATAAAAAAAGGAGCATTTATCAGCGTTTCCTTTTTAGTGCACTGTTGACGCTATGCAGTTTTCAGTTCGGATTTTCTCAATTTAATATTCCCGACAAACCGAAAAAAACTACTGAACAAACTAGCGTTTATCAATATACCCCCGTTTTATCTGAAAGTCAGAAAACCAGCTTAGAACAAAAACTGATCAAATACTCTGACACGACTTCCACACAAATTGTTGTGGCCATTATCAGTTCGACGCAAGGGGAAAACATTAATTACTTAGGTGCACAATGGGGTCAAAAATGGGGTATTGGCCAAGAGAAAGAAGATAATGGTATTTTGATATTGTTAGCTAGAGACGATCGTAAAATTGCGATTAGCACGGGCTATGGTACAGAGCATTTATTAACGGATGCTATGTCCCGACGTATCATTGAGCAAGAGATCATCCCCTATTTTAAGCAAAACGATTATAACGGCGGTTTAAACCGTGGTGTTGATGCCATTTTTGAAGTGATGACGGGTGAATATAAAGGCACACGACAAGACAATACTTCTGAAGAGTTTCCTGGAGGATTCATTATTTTGCTATTTATAATATTCATCATTGTCATGATTTCCATTTCTAAAAAAAATCAAGGCGGTGGTGGTCGAGGCAATAATAAAAATGGAGGTTTCAGCATCTGGGACGCCATTATTCTTAGTAGCATGGGACGTGGTGGCATGGGTGGCGGCGGACGTTCATCTGGAGGCTTTGGTAGCGGAGGTTTTGGCGGAGGTGGCGGCTTCGGTGGAGGTTTTGGCGGCGGAGGTTTTGGAGGCGGCGGTGCTTCTGGAGGATGGTAGGGTTTTAATTGACAGTCCCCAGTCTTCAGCCAGCTTACGCTTGAAATAAACACTGGTTAGTCGCGACATAAAGAAGTTGAATACTTAAGTTATGGACTCGTGGTTCTGAATTCAGAGTTCTAAGTATAAAGTTTCAATTTCAACGCAGTTACAGAGCATATTCATAATATGAATTTCAAAAAACACCAATATATGGCTTCATACAAACCTAAAAACTACAATTCGCTATCGCCCTATCTCATTGTGGACGATGCTCAAAAGCTTGTCGATCTTTTAAAAATAGTTTTTGAAGCTGAAGAACTAACACGTTATGACAGAGAAGACGGTTCCATAATGCACGTAGAAATTAAATTGGATGATTCCATACTGATGATCAGTGATAGCACTGAGGATTATCCTGCGATGACCACGATGCTACACGTGTATGTTGCCGATGTTTTGAAAACCTTTGATTTAGCGCTAAAAAATGATTGTATATTACTAGAAACACCAACCAGTCAAGACGATAATCTTGATACTAGAGGTGCTTTTATGGACTATGCAGGAAATTATTGGTCTGTAACTACACAAGAACAGAAAGGTTAAAAAAACACTTCCAATACTTTTAGATCTTTTCTTTCAGTTTAAGACTCCTGACTCCATATCATTTCCACCAAGCAGTAAATTTTACTCTCAATCAGAAAATAAAATTTCACTGTGTTTACCTGTATATTAAATACGATAGAATATCCCCTGGAATTAAAGTGCTAGAAATTTTATACGGTTTACATTGAGAAAAGTCATAACATCACACAGCAATAAAAATAATGCTGATATGTTTTCGCTATTTTGATTAATGCTGGTAATCAGCTTTCAGAATAGCGAGAAAAAAAATATTATGAATTTTCTTAATAAAAACGGCAATAAAACCGATTATTACTTTTTCCGCATGTAAATGCTTATTGGCACACCACGAAAATCAAATTCCTCACGTAATTTATTCTCTAAAAAACGTTTGTATGGTTCCCTTACATATTGTGGTAAATTACAGAAAAAAGCAAACTGAGGCTGCGGCGTTGGCAGCTGCATAATATACTTGATCTTTACAAATTTGCCTTTTAATGCTGGTGGCGGATAGTTTTCAATAATTGGTAATAACACCTCGTTCAACTTACTGGTTTTTATTTTTTTACTGCGATTATTGTAAACCTCAACCGCTGTTTCTATCGCTTTAAAAATACGTTGTTTATTAAGTACCGAAATGAAGATAATAGGGACATCTGTGAAAGGCTCAATTTCTTTACGGATTTGTTTTTCATAATCCCTCATAGCATTGGTATCTTTTTCAACCAAATCCCATTTATTGACCAAAATTACAATCCCTTTTCTATTGCGTTCTGCCAACCAAAATATATTTTGAACTTGTCCGTCAAAACCACGTGTGGCATCATGCACCAATAAAACAACATCACAATGCTCAATAGCTCTAACGCTTCGCATCACTGAGTAAAACTCCAAATCTTCTTTGACTTTCGACTTACGACGTATTCCCGCGGTATCGACCAAATTAAATTCGAATCCAAATTGGTTGTACTTGGTATCAATTGCGTCTCTCGTAGTACCTGCAATATCAGTAACAATATAACGTTCCTCACCGATAAGTGCATTGATGAACGAAGATTTACCTGAATTAGGACGACCTACTACTGCAAATCGTGGTAAATCACTTTCTTCTTCCTCAACATGTTCTGGTAATGCCTTAACAACTTCGTCGAGTAAATCTCCTGTACCACTTCCAGACATACTGGCAATACTAAAATACTCTCCTAAACCTAAGGCATAGAATTCCACCGCATCTTCAGCACGTTTATTATTATCAACTTTATTGACGGCCAAAAACACTGGTTTACTGACTTTTCTGAGTAATCTAGCAACGTCTTCATCCATGCTAGTGACGCCAGTTTCTACATCAACCACAAAAATGATCACATCTGCTTCCTCAATGGCAAGTTCAACCTGCTTATCAATTTCTGCTTCAAAAACATCATCCCCGCCAATGCTATAACCTCCAGTGTCTATAACTGAAAACTCACGACCATTCCATTCTGATTTGCCGTAGTGCCTATCTCTAGTCACACCGCTCACTGCATCAACAATGGCCTCTCTGCGTTTGATAAAACGATTGAATAAAGTTGACTTTCCTACATTGGGACGTCCAACAATTGCTACTATATTACTCATACTTATTAAATTGTTTGCAAATGTAGTGTTTCCATATTGAAAAAAATAGAGTATTTTTCAACGCATTAAACTATAACTATGTCCATATCCAACGAAATTGTATTACGACCACGCTTTAAAATGGAATTAAACCATGATAACGCGTCTGTTTTAAAAACTTTTGAAGATGCGAAAGCCACCAGCGAAACTTATAAAATAGTTAGGGTTGACGATCATGTTTTTATCCGACTTCCTACGCACCATCAACATTTTTGGTCGCCACAACTGCATTTGGAAATTAATGAAACGGATTCAAAAACCTCAATGTTACACGGGCTGTTTGGTCCGAATCCGACCGTATGGACCATGTTTATGTTTTTACATTTTCTGGTGGCAGGGCTTTTTATTGCCTTTGGAATTTGGACCTATACCAATTGGACCTTAAAGGGTTCTTATGGCATACAAATGGGATTAATGTTATTAATGGTTGCTGCTTGGTTTGCTCTTTATTTTGCTGGTCGCTTCGGAAGAGCTAAAGGCAAAGCAGAAATGCACGGATTATATGATTTTATGAATGCTACTTTGAGGAATAATGGGATGCTATAAGGAATATAAGGCCCACGACAGATGAATAATGACGGACGACGGATGACGGATGAATAAGCTTTTACACAGAGTTATACGAAGGAGCACAGGGTTTCGGAGAGAAATCAAGGAAAAATAAGGTTTAAACTTAATTCTCCTCCTTCTTAAGGAGGAGTGGATTCAATTCCAAAAAAGGAATTGAAGACGAGGTGGTTTCAAATATTAGCTATAAGTTATTCTTCCTATCACATGCTATAATCTCGTATTCTATAGAAATGGAAAAAAAAACATGGGTTTATAAATTTTAACTGCAAACTGAAGACAGCTTACCGTGGACTAAACCCTACTTCTGATTATATCCGAAACGTTTCAACTGCTTCTGATCGCTTCGCCAGTTTTTATTGACTTTTACGTAGAGTTCCAAATGGACCTGTTTTCCAAAAAACAACTCCAAATCTTTTCTCGCCTCCACGCCTACTCTTTTTAAAGCGGCACCTTTATGGCCAATGATGATTCCTTTTTGTGTTTCGCGTTCCACCATAATAACGGCACGCATTCTAATAATGGTATCTTCTTCAAAAAACTCTTCAGTATCAATTTCAACCGCATAAGGAATCTCTTTTTTATAATGGATCAATATTTTTTCACGAATGGTTTCGTTCACAAAAAAACGTTCTGGTCTGTCTGTCAATTGATCTTTGGGATAAAAAGCTGGAGATTCTGGTAACAATTCAATAATTCTACCAAAAACTTCCTTGACGTTAAATCCTTCTAAGGCGGAAATAGGATAAATCTCTGCATTCGGTACTTTTTGAGACCATAACTGCACTTGCTCCTCCAACTGCATTTGGTCAGATTTATCAATCTTATTCAACAATAATAATACAGGTATTTTTGAACTGGTTATTTTTCTAAAAAAAGACTCATCTTTTAATTCCTGCTCTCCAATTTCTACCATGTATAGCAACACATCGGCGTCATCAAAGGCAGATTTCACAAAATCCATCATGGATTCCTGAAGCTCATAAGCTGGTTTAATAATCCCTGGAGTATCTGATAAAATGACCTGAAAATCATCGCCATTCACAATTCCAAGAATACGATGCCTTGTTGTTTGTGCCTTTGACGTGATGATCGATAATTTTTCGCCCACAAAGGCATTCATCAATGTTGATTTCCCAACATTTGGATTTCCTATGATATTTACAAAACCTGCTTTATGCATCCTATTATAATTTATACAAAGATAAGTTTTAAATTTTAAGACGATTGATTAATGCATCGCGCTTTCATCGATTTTATCTGCAGTCGAAACCTCTGGTATAGTGTGGGAGTCATGGCCATATTTTAAGGAGAATATACGTGTGAACTCTGCTCCAAAAAAGAAAATAAGACAAGAATAAGAAACCCATAGCAAAACAAGAACGATACCACCAGCAGCTCCATAAGTTGATCCAGGATTGGAGGTTCCAAAATATAGCCCTAATAAATACTTACCGAGTGTAAAGAGTATTGCCGTGATAAAAGCACCAATCCATACGGTTTTCCATCTAATTTTCGTGTTTGGCATATACTTGAACATCAATGCAAAAAGTGTGGTAACAACGCCAATAGAAAGAATCAGATCCAACAAATAAGCCACATATAACACAATATTAGGAAATAGCTCTCTTATATAACTATTAAGAGCTGCAATAACTGCAGAAACAATAAAACTGATGAGCAGCAAAAAGCCAATAACCAATATAAAAGCAAAACTTCTGGCACGATCTGAGAGCAACTTTTTAAAGCTGAACTTTCCAGAATCTTCCACTTTCCAAATCTTATTCAGAGATATTTGCAATTGATAAAAAACACCTGTCGCTCCAAAAATAATACTAGCGATACCGATCAATGTAGAAATAATATTCTTTTCGGTATTGAGGGTTTCGGCAACAATGGTCTTAATGATTTCTGCAGTATCTTCTCCTAATACGGAAGCTATTTGGTGGGTCAATTGTCCTTGAACAATTTCTGCTCCCCAAATACTTCCAACAATATTGATCAAAATAACAATAAGTCCAGGTAATGACAAAACAGCATAATACGCCACCACTGCACTTAAACGCCATGGATCATCATCGTTCCAAGCATTAAATGTTTTTACAAATAACGATGGTAAATGTTTTATTTTGAATTTTTTCTCAATATGTTCTTCAGCCATTATGCAACCAATTTAATTTTAAAGTTATAAAATTACTTTGGATACCTCTTCTTAATGTCTCTAATTAAGTCCTCTAATCCGTTTAACTTTAACTCATATACTTGAGCCAACATCAGGCCCAATTGTCCTTTTGGAAACCCCTTGTTATTGTACCACACGATATAAAACTCTGGCAGGTCAATAAGATATCGACCTTCGTACTTGCCGTAGGGCATTTTAGTATGTGCTAATTTGATTAGAAAATTCTTGTCTGGTTCTAACACAGATGCTATAAGGATTTGGAAGGAACACTAGTTCCTATTGAATGTAACATTCTTATTTTACTTAGGCCCATTTAAAGATTATGACCTTCTCTATATCGGGATGGAGACTTTGAAATACGGGACATGTATTCCCCGTGTTTTCGAGAATTTTCCTAATTTTTTCGTCTGCTTTAAATGGCAGACTCATAATCACTTCAATTTTCGATATTCGTCTCGGATTGCTCGCCATGGTTTTAGTGACTTCTGCTGTTGCACCAGTCATGTCCACATCCATGTCTCTCGCCTTAATCCCCATAACAGTCATCATGCAACTTGCTAACCCTGTAGCAACGGTGTCGGTCGGCGAAAACGCCAATCCTTTTCCATTATTATCTGTTGGTGCATCCGTAATGAATGCATTTCCAGAGCTCATATGCGTACATTCTGTTCTTAACTCGCCAAGGTAAACCACTTTTGATGTCATAATTTTGCTTCTTCTATAGTGAGATCACTTGTATATTTTACAATAAAAACTGCTTCGTTATAATAGCCACCGTTCATCTTTTTAGAATATCTGAATTTGTTTTCAGTGTATTGCGTCTGTACTGAATTTTGGGAGGCCTTGTACAAGTCGTCTTCAGAGGCTAAACGTAAAAGAATATCTAAAGTTAAATCGAAACCTCTTGCCGCAAATTTGTTGGGCTCAATACCATACTGCTTTTTGTACGACTTCACAAAACTATCTGGTTCTTCAAAATTCAAGCTTTTGTTGATGGACGGGTAATGGAACTTTAAATTAGCGAGATGATAATTGGATACATTCGCACCTTCAAAAGCATCTGTTTTGTTGGTAGTAACCAATATAATCTCTTGATTTTTATTACTTAATCCATTCAGCATACTAGTCACATTGGACACCAAAGCTTCATTGGCAGTTTCCAAAAACACATAGTTTTTACCACTTACAAAAGCTCCACCTATATCGCCAGCGAGAATATAATAAGCATCTCGTCCTTCTTTGTTTTTTCTGGAGAAAATCTGTTTCGCACTTCCAAATTCTGATTGTAATCGATTACTAATTCCTGCATGTGAATTATCTGCGATGATGACTACATTTCGTCTTAACAAATCATCTTTTACAAATTGGATCATTGCTTTTTCAAGTACCTCTGGTTCTGGCATAGTTTGAAAAACATTTTCATACAACTGCATTGGTTTAAGAATTGGAGAAATAACAGGAACTTTATCCTTTTCCAAAGCTCGTGCCACACGATCCAAATTATTTGCAATGAGCGGACCAATGACCGCGTCGTATTTAGAAAAATCGTTACCACTTAAAATTTTAGAGACTTCAGCCAATTGATCTTCTGTATCAAAAACTTTCAATTTTATAGAAATTCCCAATTGTTTTGCTGAATCCACTGCCATCAAAACCCCTGAATGAAAATCGAGCGAAACAGATAAGCGTGTGTCTGTTTTTATCAATTCTTTAGCTTCCAGAACAGAATCTACATTCACTTTATTTAAACGGAATGGCAACATGACCGCAATTTGCTTTATTTCCAGATTTTTTAAATTATTGGTAAGATTTGTTCCTTCAACCGCTCCAATAACCTCACCAACCGAAACATTAAGAGGGACTTTCAGCACCATGCCCTCTTTTAATCCATCAATCTTCAAATCAGGATTAAGTTTTTCCAACTCCTCTTGGGTCATACCTAATTTGACTTTTAATCGGTAGTAGCCTTCACTCTTTTGAACCGTGTAATAGTTAAAATTAGTGTCAAGTACTTTTTCATCAGTGGCATTCGGAACATTGAGTACATCACCTGGTTGCAACACGCCATTCATGTTAGGGTTTAAAGTTTCCAATTCTGCCACCGTAATTCCAAATTTATAAGCCACGCCCCATTTGCCTTCTTTCGGCTGAACCGTATAGGTTTTAATCGCGTCGTTGGGTGTTACTTTTGAAACAATCGTTTTATACTCTGGAATTCTAATTTGATCACCTTTTTTTAAATTGTCAGAATACAAGCGCTTGTTGTGCTTCTTTATATCTTCAATTTCAATATTATATTCTTTTGAAATGCTATAGAGTGTTTCCTTACGCTTCACTTTATGGGATTTATAACCCACAAGCTCTTTAGTTTCCGTTGGAAGTCCAGACACAATAGTGGAGACATTAGGAATGATCAAAACCGAATCCACATTCAGTCTTTTCTTAGCATCAGGGTTTAAAGCATAAATATCTGAAGCGGTCACCTGATATTTTTTAGCAATCGTTTCAACAGTTTCCCCTACTTTTACAGTGTGCGCCTTAAATTTCTGGGCGCTAGCGTACCAACTGCACGACAAAGTGATGATACAAATTAAAATAAATTTTTTCATGATAAATGGTTATCGTTTCCATCTCTTTTTAAAAATAAAGGGAAGATGGCAATCTTTTAATTTTTAAGTTTATAGTATTATTTATGAGATTAACTTCGTTGAACCTAAAGGTTTCCTGCATGCACTTCGATACCTCGACAATCTCAGTGCAGCGCAAGTAGCAACCACCTAGTAATTAGGCTATTCCCACTCAATAGTGGCAGGCGGTTTGGAACTAATGTCATACACAACTCTATTAACGCCTTTTACTTTATTTATTATTTCATTTGAAGTTTTCTGCAAAAACTCATAAGGTAAATCTACCCAATCAGCCGTCATCCCATCCGTGCTTTCTACAGCTCTTAAAGCGACACATTTTTCATAAGTACGCTCATCACCCATCACTCCAACACTATTTACAGGCAACAAAATTGCGCCAGCCTGCCATACTTTATCATATAAACCCCAAGATCTAAGATTGTCGATAAATACAGCATCAACTTCTTGTAATATACGCACTTTCTCAGCAGTAATATCGCCTAAAATACGAATGGCCAATCCTGGACCTGGAAAAGGATGACGTCCCAAAATAGCTTCGTCCATTCCCATAGATGCACCCACACGTCGTACCTCATCCTTAAATAAGGCTCTTAAAGGTTCCACAATTTTCAACTTCATGAAATCTGGTAAACCCCCTACGTTGTGATGACTTTTAATTGTCGCACTTGGACCTCCAGTAGCCGATACACTTTCTATCACATCTGGATAGATTGTGCCTTGCGCCAACCATTTGACATCTTGTATTTGATTGGCTTCGTCATCAAAGACTTCAATGAATACGCGCCCTATAGCTTTTCGCTTCAACTCTGGATCGCTTAATCCTGCCAGTGCATCCAAAAAACGTGCCGAAGCATCAACACCTTTTACGTTCAGACCCATGCCTTCATATTGAGCGAGAACACTTGTAAATTCATTTTTACGGAGTAAGCCATTATTCACAAAAATGCAATAGAGATTCTTGCCAATTGCTTTATGAAGTAAGATTGCGGCTACTGAAGAATCTACGCCTCCAGAAAGACCTAAAACAACTTTATCATCGCCAATTTTTGCTTGCAAGTCTGCAACAGTTTCCTCTACAAATGATTGTGGTGTCCAGTCCTGTTCAATTTTTGCTATATGAACCAAAAAGTTCTCCAACAGTTGTTTTCCGTCTGTAGAATGGTAGACTTCTGGATGAAATTGAATGCCAAAAGTTTGTTCACCTTCAATTACGAAAGCTGCATTTTCAACGTCTTTGGTACTAGCAATCAGCACCCCGTTGGTTGGTAATTCCTTTATAGTATCACTATGGCTCATCCAAACCTGACTTCCTGCTTCAATATGATTGAACAACGGTTCTTTCACTTTGACATACGTCAAATTCGTTCTTCCATACTCCCGTGAATCTGAAGGCGCTACTACCCCGCCAGAAAAA
>JBDTKP010000102.1:0-5153 GCA_039935255.1 Gelidibacter sp.
GGTTTCTGGTGTATCGGGTATATTTTGAAATAGACTTCTTTCAGCCAAAGCAGGATTGAACAATAATGCAGGTACTTTTAATAATTTCGAGAGATGAAAGCCCGCAAAACCACCCATGCTGCTGCCTATGATCACATTAATTTCAGCATCTTTATAACGGTTGTGAAGCCACCTAATACGATCAGGATTATTTTCGTAAGCGATGGTTGGTGCATTCACGTTACCGTAGCGTTCTAAAATGAGGCGTTTTTCTTCGTTCAAACTGCTATTTAATCCGTGGATGTATAAGATGTTCATGTTCTTCTGAATAGTGGTTTTTAGCAATTACCAAAATATAACATTAATGTATAAACCTTGGCTATATAGTAAGCAAAAAACTTAACCTCTATTTTTATTTAAACAGAGGTTAAGTTCTACTTATGGATTCCCATCGTGCCTATTTGTATGTTTCACACTAGGGTTCCGTTCATTGATTTTAAAAAGGCCCTTCGGAGATTTTCATTAATTATGAACTCAACCAAGACGCGCTCTTACTATAGGTATGAGATAACTCTTACAGTACCCTTAATCTTTATTTGTTCTACGGTTTTTGTGTCAGTGAGGTCAAACTTTCCATCTATTTCCATGTCATAAGAAGCAAATCCGCTAAAGGGACCAAACATTGTTTTCTTAAAATTGGAAATCTTAGCACTGCCCGAGTTTGAAATGTAGTTTTTGTCACCTATGGTTATAATTATAGAAGAGTGGTCAGCGTCTTCCATGTCATCGTTAGCGAGGTTTCCTAAAGGTAAAGGCTGCTGAGTTTGAGAGTTGAGCGTTAGAGCGCCATTTAAACTGAAGTCGTTTGGATCATCTGCAATAATTAATGAGATGTACTCAGTGCCACCTTCTTCTTGGTCGCCTTTAGTGTAAAGGCTGATTATAGCACCTTCTTCAGAATCGCCATCCCATGCGCCTGAGTAAGTTTTGTCACCCTCTATGGTTAAGGAATAACCGCTTTTGTTACCGTTTAGCTGATTTGGTCCGTCATCATTGCTACTACAGCTTACAATGAATAGAGATAAAATAAATAGTAATTTCAAGTTTTTAATTTTAAGTATCATAATTTTTTTTATTAAATGTTTAAATATATACCTTAACTATTGAAGACGATATTAAATGTTCTTCTAGTTATGACTTTAAGAGCAATGTTTAGATAGAGACATTTTCTTGCTCATCGCATGCTCTATTCTTTAATAAGGGTAAGATTGAAAGATTCAAAATTTAATATCAACGTATTTTTTGATAACACTTCCAATTCCCAAATCACCTTATTATCTCTGCTAGTGATTTCAAATCGGTTATTTGTGATAAATTTGTAGGTTGCTGCCTCATTACTTTTCTGAACACAGATGTTTTCATCGTCCTCGTCGTTTTGAAATGACGTAACTTGTAAGAACAAATCTTTTGTGAAAAGAATGGAACTCTTTTTTTCGCACGTTGTAAATTCTGGTTCTCCTTCAGCACTTTCATAAAACCATTTGCCTATAATGGCTTCGGCAATAGTCATATCTCTGGTGGTAAAAGATGCGATAGTACTTTGTGTTGCATTTCCTTCAATATCTTTTGCAACGACCATCCAATAATATTTGGTTTCAGGATCTAGATTGTCTAAGACTTTAAACATATTAATGCTAAGATTGTTAGCAATGGAAGTTGATGGTGGGTTTTCTGTGTCTAAATAGACTTGGTAAGTCAATTTGTCTCCATCTGGATCTGTTGCGGCTTCCCACGTCAATTTAGGCTGCAGCTCTATACCAGTTTTGCCATCAGCTATTTCAGTTAAATCAAAAGCATTAGGTGCGCGGTTAGAAACACTATCGTCACTGCTACAGCTGCTAAATGCAATCCCAGCAACAGCAATAAGTGATAAGAGGTTAAGTTTGATAGATTTCATTTTCATCTTTAAAAAAAATTTTAAGGTTGTTTTTAGATTTTAAATCTTACCCCAGCGGCAAGTACAAGTTGGCCACCATCAATAATGACATATTTAAGCTCTGCAAAAGGGATGATATTATCGTTACTTAACTTCAAATTCGCGCCACCTCCAAGATTTAAACCAAAACGGCCATCGCTACTACTGCCTGTCATTCCAAAGACTTCTCGATCATATTTGACACTGATACTACTATAATTTAGGCCTCCAAGTCCATAAACAGCAAATTTGTCGTCATTCACAAAATAATAGTTAGCATTGGCATTAAATTCCATCCAATTTGTTTTGAAAAGACCATAGCTTTTAGGTAAATAATAAATAAAACTTGGGGAGATGCTAAGATTGTCAGCGATACCAAACTCGGCATTGACCCCAATTCCGAGATTTTCAATTTCGGAGCCATAAGCTAGTAATCCGCCAATACTCGTCTCGATGCTTTGGGCATGAGTAGTTTTGGAGAAGAATCCCATAAATAGTAGACAAAGGCTTGTAATGAACAGTTTTTGATTTTTCATAATAGATTGATTTAAATAATAAGTGTTAGTATTTGATTAATAAATGCCGAAATAAATTTTCAGTATATTTTGTTTATTGTTTGATTAAAGTGGCATTCATATTAACGAATGCAAAATCTAACAATACCAGTTCCGTTTCACTAAATGAGATGATTTCAGTAATGAAAAAATCGCCATCATCAATGTCTGTAAATTTAATGCTGCTTTCCGAGAGGAGTTCAATAGTAAACTCACCTCCAACTATTGCGACGCATTCTCCATCCTGATTTTCGTCGTAAAGAATTGAAATTGATGTGCCATCATCAAAAAATTCGATATAGGACGTTTTTTCACATGGGTTGAGAGCGTCTCTCCCTTCTGTGCTGTCAAAAAACCACTTGCCAATTAGAAAATCTGAACTTATACTGGTCAATGTTGTAAACGTGTAGGTCTCGCTTTGGGTCTTTCCGCCGTTACCGTCTTTCGCAACAACATGCCAATAGTAAGTGGTTCCACGCTCTAGATTTTCAGTGGAGGTGAAGTTCGTTTCGGATGAACTCTCAACTAATAGAGTTTTTGGTGGGTTGACGGTATCTAAATAAAGATCATAGGTTATGGCGTCTCCATCAGGATCGGTGGTAGAATTCCATGACAATGTCGGGTTCAAAGAAATGCTAGAAGCGCCATCGGCAATTCCTGTTAAATCAAAAGCATCAGGTGCTTGATTTTTTGGACTATCATCATCACTGCTGCAGCTGCTAAAAAACACACTGACGAACACTAGTAAAAGGAAGGTTTTGAATTCTAATCGTATCATTTTCATGTTAAAAAACGGTTTTAGTAATGTTATTTTCAAATATAAAATCGTCATACTTCACAGCTGTAATTACCGCTTTGGAGGTGGTTTATGTCCAAAATAGGGCTGCGAGGGAATGGTGATTTTGCTCAATCAAAAAACAGGGCATAATAGCTTTCAGTCTTACGGCAGATATAGTCCTTTACATCCAACTTTGGTAGCGATTTGGTGCTTAATAGCCAGCTATGTCGTATTTTATGTAAAGGTCTAATGCCTTTGTGTTTTAAATCTTTTTTTGATGTGTTCCGTGAATATCCGTTAGCTATGACACATGTCAAGTTTCTACGGAATGAAAGTCCGAAAATGGGATGATTTGATAGGGGCATTAAAGCGTTTATTTTTAAGGTTTTAAAACTAAGTGTATAACTTTTATTCTATTATACTGGTTTTATGAACGGGGGATTCAATTCTTAAATGCTGTGCTTAATGTGACTTGTTTTGTCTTTATGTAATGCTTTTGTTACCACAAGTACTGTGTGTATAAAGACCAAGGGAATTTATTCTATTATTATTTTAACATTATCCAATCCGCCAGTATCTGGTCCGGTTTCAAATTCACCTCGAATGGAGAACTGAGTCACATTTGATAAGACGGCTCTTATTTCCGACTCTGTAGCCATAATGCCACTATTGTATCCTCCTTTTAACCAATAATCTTTACTGATTTTTACACTGTAATTGGTCCATTCAGCACCTGGGTAATCTACTTTTTTATGAACATAAGTGATTTGTAAATCTCCATTTTTGAAAATGATGTCATCACTTTCGAATTGATTGGTTCTAAGGGATTTTTGATAGAGGCTAAATTCAAGTGTTGCTCCATAGTACTGACTTTTTTTACCGTGATAATCCTTTGGTGATGTAAAATACCATACACCCCCTTGAACGTCATCATCCGCATAGATATAGCCGTCTATAACGCCTCCGTCTGGAGAATAAGAAGCTTCGGAATAACTGCCTTGAGCGTCGCCTGTGATGATCCAGCCTTCTGCATTTGATTTAAATTGACTTTTCACAATAACAGGATCGGTGACTATAGGGTCTGTGTCTTTAGCACCGTCATCATCGCTGCTACAACCCGTAAAAAGGATAAGGCCGCAAGTTATTGAAAATAAAAACTTGCTGATGTTTAATAAATAAATTTGGAATTTCATTTTTTGTTTTTTTTATTAAAATTAATAACTCCACAAAAATAGGCCATGTGTATTCTCTCACAATAGCGAATCAGAATTTGGCGCGTGCAGTCGAGTATTTGATAGGTTTGAGTTAGAATTCAGAGTATTTTCATATTAAATGTCCTGCATACAATGGTTTATAAAAAATGATGAGTTATAAGAAAAGATGAGGTTTCTCGAAGATAAAAGCAGGCTTCAAATTGAGGGTTGTACTTTTTTGACAGGAATGAGTTAATTTCACATCGATGCTGAAGTTGCGCTTGAGATGAGTTTCAGATAAAAAAGACATCAGTCAGTGAAGTCTTTTTTATTTAGTGATTTAAATTTTTTACCGCTGGTAAAAGGCCGCTCATAATAAGATGAAAGCAGATGTCGCCGTCATTTTTAGCTTAGTTAATATGATTCACTTTGTTGCTTTTTTCGGCGTTTTAGGGGGGAGTTAAAAGAAGTCATAATCTGCTGTTTTAAAATTTGTATACGGCTTTCTTGAACTTCACTCAGAACCTTAAAAAATTATTTTATTTAAACCTTAACATCGTATTTAAGATATCACTGATCTGTTTCGCTTTTTGTCTCGATACAGGAATTTCCGCATCGTCATTCATAATAAGACTGCCGCCATCTTGTTTAAGAATTTCTTTTACAAATTTCGG
>JBDTKP010000103.1:0-13012 GCA_039935255.1 Gelidibacter sp.
AACCGCTGGCGCCTGAATATCACAAAAACTTTGTGTTGCATTGGTTACGGTTGGACATTGGCCAAAAGAATTTACGGTAGCTCCCACAATGCAGATGAAAGCAACAATAAATTTATTATAAAAATGCGCTAGAGTAGTTTTTTTCATAAATATAAAAGACGATTCTATAGGTGAAACCGTGGCTTTAAATTAGTGGGCGTCTCGAATTTTGGCCTCAGAATCATATTGTAGTATGTAAATGCCTTCATTACTGTAACCTCCTAGAGTGTTCTTTTTATAATCAAATTTCAGTTGTGTATATTCCGTAATATCATTTGTGACTGAGTTTTCAAAACTTTGTTGTTGCAGAAGCCTTAACAAGCTGTCAAATGTAATATCAAATCCTAACATAACATTTGCCGAAGGCAACAAATTATATTTTTTCTGATAGTCACTTAAAAATTGTTTGGAACTCGCTGTTGATTTCGCAGGTATTAATGAAGGAAAAATCATCTTTAAAATTTGATATCTTTTTTGGGAGACATCACTATCATCCGGAATTAAAGAGCCTTCCAAAACTGCTAATTGAAGATTATGATTAGATCGTTGACCCAAGAGCGCATTGGTGACATTTAAAAAAATACTTCTTCTGTCACTATCTATGACTACAAAATTGAGTTGGTCTTTCTTAAACTTAGATATCAGTTCATTTTCACTGAATGATCCGTTCTTTTTAATAAATACAAAGTCTGCGTTGGGTATATGATGAGTAATAAAATCTTTGCTTTCTACCCGATTGACATCACTAAGCACAATAACATGCGCCTGTTTTTCCATCATATAACGCAATACTTTTAAGCGTTGTTGGTTGATAGAGGGTATCGCATTATACAAATTATTTGTGTGGTTTTGATAAGTAATTGTAGATGCTGTTATTACCGGAATCTTACTATTTTCAGTAAACGCTATAACTTCTTCAGTTATCGTTTTATAAAAAGGTAAGACAATGGCATCATAGTCTTCAATATTCTGCTCTTGGATCAAAGATTTGATTTTAGAGGTTTGGTTGGTGCTTTGTGCTTCAACAATATCAATATCTAAATTGAGCTTCATCCTTCTGAGAGAATCTATAGCCATATTCGCGCCTTTGTAAAACTCCAAATGGATGCGTTTAAAATCATCAGAAACATTATTAAAATTGTCTCCTTTTATCGCGTAATTCTGATAATCCGTTTCCGAAAATGGTAGAAAAAACAATAATTTTTTTGATTGGGAAGTGTTTGCAGATGTCCTTAAATCGGTATAATTTGAAGTGCTTTTTGGCAAGACCAAAGCCTTTTCAGTGTTTGAAATCGTCTTGGACTTGGTTCCGTCTTTGGGCATTTTGATGAAGGAGCCTAATTGAAAGGATCCCTTTAACTGTGGATTGAGCTCCCTAAATTCAGGAATAGACATCCCCGCTTTTTGAGCCAATCCATAAATTGTTTCGTTAGGTTGGATTCTATGAACGATGTAGTTATCATCTGAACTGTCTGGTGCATCAGTAGTTATCGAAGATTCTTCAAAGACTTCCTGAGGCTGTGTAATGGTCGCGACGCCTTCTTTCTTCTTTTCTTTCTGAGTGATTGCTTCAGAAGGAACGATGATTGTAGCAGCGGTTTGTTTTTCTTTTTTGTCTTGAATGCTTTCTTCGGAACGTTCTTTTGTAACCACTAGTTCGTTTTCTTTGTGAGTGATTTCTTTAGAAGGAGTTTTGGTTGTAACTACGGTTTGTTTTGCTTTTTTATCTTGAACGACTTCTTCACTACGCTCTTTGGCCACTTCAATTTCTTTCTGACTGATTTTCTTAGAAGGAGCTTTGGTTGCAGCTACAGCTTGTTTCTCTTTTTTAGTGCTTTTCTCGGAATGGTCTTTGGTAACCACTATTTCTTTTTCTTCCTGAGTGGTTTTTTTAGAAGGAACCTCGGTTGGAGCACTTATTTCTTTCTCTTTTTTTACTTGAACGATTTCTTCAGAAGGAACTTTGGAAACGACAACGGTTTTTTCTTCTTTTTTAATCGGGTCTATAGGGAATACAGTTTTAGTTGTGGTGTTTTCAGTTTGAACAATTTGTTTATTTGCTTCACCAGAAGACATCTCAATAATCTGACCCACAATGAGCATTTTAACGATGTGCGGGTTTTTGCGTTCCAGTTCGCGGACTGAAGTATTAAAACGTCTAGAAAGACTGAATTTAGTATCGCCATATTCTACTATATAACCCTCTTTATTTCCAGAGGTGTTCGATTCGTTCTGTCCCGGAATCCATATGACTTGCCCTATTTTCAAAATACCAGAAATGGTATTAGAATTGGCCTTTGCCAATTCGTCAGTAGTTAATCCGTTAGCACTCGCGATAGACAATAGGGTTTCACCGTCGGTAACTTGATATGTTTTTCCTTCTTTAAGTTTTGGGTTGCTTGGTAATACAGGTGCTACTTTTGCCTCAGCTCTCACTTGTGTTGTTGATGGGTATATTTCCAAAACTTGTCCAACAATTAACCCGGAAGTGATTTGTGGATTTTGAGATTCAAGCTGATTAATAGTTAAACCAAAACGTTTTGAAAGACCATATTTTGTTTCTCCGGACTTAACCGTGTGGCTTATGGAGGAAGTCGGTACTGAAGCTTTTTTTGAATCGACTACTTTTGCGAGAGAAGGAGGGGTGATTTTGACTTCAGGGATCACCAAAACGTCATCCATCCTAATACCATTGATGATACTCGGATTGACTTTTTGAAGGTCATAGGGTGTTATATTATACTTTTTAGCAATAGAAAATAGTGTTTCTCCACTGCTAACAGTATGCCTTTTAGGGCGTTCCTGTGCAATAGCTGTGTAAAAGCTTAAGAATAATAGCATAATAAGCTTATAAATTCCCTTCATAATTAATCACTGCTAGTTGAGACTTTAATTGGTTTCCACAATTAATCAGGTAAAAGTACCAAAAAATCCGTCAAGAAGCCTGTTTGAGCATATAATTATTGATTTTTTATTGAAAATTTATTTAAACTAAGAAACTTTGAGCGCGAAATTAGAGGCTAGAAGTTCAAAATACGACGTTCAAAATTGGCCGATTAAAATATGCTCCATGTTATTTTGGTATTGAAACAAAATAATCGATAACAAATAGCTCAAAATTAAGGAGGAAATCAAACGTCGATTTTTGGTGTTTTAATTTTGGTAGTTAAAATCTAAATAGACGTACATTTCTTCCTAATTCAATATCGAGTTTTACCAAAAGTATTAATTCTGATTTGTTTTTACTTGCAAAACTCTTAGCGATGGCGCATGTGGGCATGCTTAATTTCTTTACTTCTTTAGTGAATCGCTGTTTCTGCTTATTTTAATAAGTTACAAAATTATCGAAGCAGATTTTGCTATTGCGTGAGTCCTTATTATCTAGCCAATCAAAAAGGGTTTTTATTCGATAACCAGCATCAATTGCACTAGCATCTTCGATTTTGTCCATAGCTCACCAGTATTATTTCACAATCTCTTTATGTTTATTTATTTCTGCTTCATCATTTTTGCTCTTTATGGCCGCAATGGTATAGAATAACTTACCGAGATTTTTATAAAATTTTAAGTTTATATTTTTTTAGTTTTATTCGTGATCAAAAGTGGGCTTAAGGGGTTTTTAATAGGTCGTTATGACATAAGTTCCGTTATCAGTGATAAAGGTTTTTTTGTCTTTGTTCTGATGGTTTAATTAGCATCAAATACTGTTAATTATAACTTTTTCAGAATATCATTTTTTATATTTTCTTAAATAGTGACTATCTTCACGCTTATTAAAAATCAACTTATTATAGTCTATGTTTAAAAACCGGCAGGATATTTTACAAGTACTTTCAGATGCCGTTTCTGAAGGCATCGTGGTTGTAGATCAGGATCAAAACATTGTGTCTACAAATATCTCAGCAGATACAATGTTCGGATATGCGGCGAATGAGCTTGCCGGTAAACCATTAAATATCTTAATACCAAATTCATACCACCCAGAGCATTCAAATCATTTTACATCGTTTTATAACCATAGTGAAAAACGACAAATGGGACATGGAAGACACTTGTATGGTTTGAATAAGAATAATAAGGAGTTTCCAGTTGAAGTTGGATTAAATCCATTTACTTTATATGGAAAAACTTATGTCATGGCCCTTGTTATGGATGTTACAAGGCGTAAGGAAATAGAACAAAATCTTAATTTAAAAAGTGAAGCCTTGCAAGCTGCGGGAAATGGGATTATAATATCTGACGCCTTACAAAAAGACCATCCCATTATTTATTTTAATCCAGCTTTTCAAGAATTGACAGGATATGCTTCAGAAGAAATTTTAGGAAGAAATTGTAGATTTTTGCAATCAGAGGATTCACGGCAAGCTAGTATTTTAAAACTAAGAGAGGCCATAAAAGATGGTGAGAGCTGTCAAGTTACTTTACGGAATTATAAAAAGGATGGCACTTTGTTTTGGAATGAGCTCTATATCAATCCCATTAAAAATACTAATGGATTAGTCACTCATTATATTGGTATTCAAAATGATATCACCAAACGGAAGAATGCGGAGGAAGAGCGGAATTATCTCTCGAAAATATTTGATAACTCGCTTAATGAAATTTACGTTTTTGATTACAACTCCTTAAAATTCGTCAATGTCAATTATGGCGCTCAAAAAAATCTAGGTTATACCTTAGAAGAGCTTAAGGAGCTGACACCTGTTGCTATTAAGCCGAACTTTTCTATTAAGAAATTTCAGGATTTAAGCGCGCCTTTGGTGAATCAGACTGAAGATAAAATAGAATTTGAATCGGTTCATGTACGGAAGAATGGCACCACCTATCCTGTTTATGTAAGTTTAGAGGTATCGATGTTAGGGGAGCGTAAGGTGTTTATTGCGATTATACTGGACATTACAGAGCAAAAGAATTACACCCAAAAGTTAGAAAAGACTGTAGAGCTTAGAACTAATCAGCTTAAAACGGCATTAGAAAAGGAAAAAGAGCTTAATGATTTAAAAACAAAATTTTTGTCCTTGGTCTCCCATGAATTTAAAACACCTTTAAGTGGTATTCTGACATCGTCAATCCTATTAAGTAAGTATACTCTTGATAATCAACAAGAAAATCGTGATAAACATATTAAAATTATTTCCGATAAGGTACATTACTTGAATGCTATTTTAAACGATTTTCTATCCATTGAAAAATTGGAAACCGGAAAGGTCAACTATAAGTTCACCACGTTTAGATTGAGTAAAGTGCTCAATGAGGTGGTTTATAATGCTAATATGCTGCTCAAAGAAGGGCAGCAGGTAAAATACCCTGATAATATTGATGAAATCGTCTTAACACAGGACGAAAGAACCATAGAATTGGCACTTACCAATTTGGTGCATAATGCCATTAAATATTCGCCAGAACATGCGGATGTCACTTTAAAAATCACACAGAACGCTAAGGATACGATTTTTGAAATAGCAGATGCTGGTATTGGAATACCTGAAAAGGACCAAAAGAATATTTTTAACCGTTATTTCAGGGCAGAAAATGCTTTAACGACGCCTGGAACAGGAATTGGACTCAATATTGTAAAGTCACATATCGAAAATTTAGGAGGTTCCATACATTTTAAAAGTAAAGTACACGAGGGGTCAACATTTATATTAAGTATTCCAAACATAGCACTATGATTAAAAAAGTACTGTTAATAGAAGATGATGCCGTATTAAGAGAAAATACCGCCGAATTATTGGAACTTTTAAGTTACCAGGTGATAACAGCTGCCAATGGGAAAATTGGTGTAGAAAAAGCGATACATCAACATCCTGATATTATTGTTTGCGATATTATGATGCCCGTATTAGATGGTTATGATGTGTTGGAGGCACTTTCAAATGATGCGCAAACTAAGTACATTCCATTCATCTTTTTGTCTGCAAAAACAGAGCGACAGGATGTGCGGAAAGGAATGAATTTGGGTGCAGACGATTATATTGAGAAGCCTTTTAGTGAAAGTGAGTTAGTAAGTGCGATTGAAAGCCGATTGGCTAAGGTGTCCATATTGACAGAGTTTAGAAACAATAGCGAACCTGACCAAATTGAAAATACAGTTTCTGAAATAAGGACGCTGGAGGATTTAAGGATGTTTTTTGAAACCGATGGCAAATCTTTTAATTTTGAGCAAGGCGATGTTATTTACAACGAGGGTCAAAATTCAAACTATATATTTTTAATTCACGAAGGGGTCGTAAAATGCCATCGATTTGATGAACAAGGCAAAGAGCTGACTACCGCCTTGCATAAGACCTCTGATATATTTGGTTATACCTCATTTATCCAAAACATTCCTTATCAAGAAACGTCCACCGCAATAAGAAATGTTGAGCTTTTGGGTATTTCGAAAGACCAACTGAAACTTATTCTTGATGCCAATCAAAATGTCACTTTAGAGCTTATTCAATTACTTACCGACGATCTTAAAGGCGTTAAGGATCAATTACTACAAATGGCCTATAGTTCCGTTAAGAAGAAAACCGCAAGTACGATTTTGAAATTTGCAGAAAAACTCAACCGGAAGCCAGGGGATCCCATTAAAATTTCGCGCGGTGATTTGGCCAGTGTTGCTGGTATTGCAACAGAAACCCTCATTAGATGCTTGTCTGATTTCAAAAAAGATGGTCTTATTGAGATTGATGGCAGAAACATCAGAATTTTGGACATTCAAAAACTTCAGGATATTTATTAGTGAGATTTGCATTTCAGTTTTCGCTAACGGTGAGCATTGAAATGCGCTCGTCGAACTAACCTCTCTTTTTAGCGAAGTCTGAAGTTTAGTTGCCCTGCTGGTTGCTCTTTAAAGCCCCGGTTTTTCAATATGCTATCTAGTGCAATAACTTCAAAACAATGAGATGTCTGCTTTTGCTTGCAAACATACTAAATTCCGTTGTTGTCACGATCTCAGTTTATCAGCTCTCTTGGATTTTATCGCGATCGCACATGTTTCTTGGGATTTCACTTTTACATTCTTCCTATTGAAATAAATCGCATGTTACGATTCTCGTTTTTCTTTAATATATAATCCTTTTTCTCGAGGTTTTTTAAAAAGGTCAAACATGACCGATATCATTTCATAAATGGATTCATCACGATAACTTTGAGTTGCTTACAATAATGATGAATCACCATGAAAAATATATTATTACCTACTGACTTTTCCGACAATTCTTGGAATGCAATTACTTATGCACTTAAGTTTTTTGAGAAAACAGCCTGCACGTTCTATTTGCTACATGTCAATGCTTTAAGTTATATCGCGGCGAATGATTCCCCGTATATCACCGACAAGAATTTTGTTGAGAATACCTTTGCAAAGCCAGCTAAAAAGCAATTAAAAGCACTTTTAAAGCGTATTGCAACAGAATTTCCAGTAAGACAAAATCATCATTTTTTCACACTCACCGATTATAATTTCTTTGTGGAGTCTGTACGAAGTCACGTCTTGGAGAAGAAAATAGACATGATTGTGATGGGAACAAAGGGCGCCAGTGGATTACAAAAAGTAATGGTCGGCAGTAATGCGGCAGATGTTATAAAAAAAGTGAAGTGTCCTACATTAGTCGTGCCTGAAGATGCGACTTTTGTTGATTTGGATGAGATAGCATTTCCGACAGATTATTTATTGACCTATGGTGTTGACTTATTAAAGCCACTTTATAATATTTTGGAAGTGCATGATTCTAGTTTACAGGTGGTTCACATTACTAATAAATCGGAAGCCCTGAATATTGAGCAACAGGATAACAAGGATTTGTTGAATGAATATTTCAATAAATTCAGGACGAAATTTTATAATCTTACTAACAGAAATGTTGAAGCTGCCATTGAATGTTTTGTACAGAGTAGAGATGTCAAAATGATGGCTATGGTTGCGAAAAATCTCAATTACTTTCAACGGATTTTATTTCATAACAAGATTGAAGAGATCACGTATCACACACGCATTCCGTTTTTAGTAATGCATGATAAAATGGACTAATTTCATTTCGAATGACATTGTGTAAATTACACGGAGCAATAAGTTTCAAGCTCAGGGTGGATAAGTTGCAATTTTTATAACGGAATTTTAAAGATTATAATTTGACCAAATTTCATTCTGTGATTGGACTTTTCAAGGCTATAAGATATTCTGATTTCTTATAACAATAAAGGAACTTAAGCCTTCTAATATTGAAGTAATAAAGATCGTTTATAGCCATTTAATTTTATTGCTTACGTCATTCAGTAATTCGTTAAATGCCTGATCTGAAATGATATTTATCATTGTTTATACCGTTTTAAAACCCTAAATTTATATTCTATATTATTAAAAAACCATCTTATGATTTCTATACTTTTCCCTACAGATTTTTCTCAAAACTCAATGAATGCCATTAGGTATGCACTGGAGTTTTTTAAATATGAAAACGCTCAGTTTTACTTTATGCACGTTTATCAAAAGGAATTTTATGATCATGAAGATTTAGTGTCGCGTGATGTATATGATGATGTTATGGAACGTGTCAAAGAACAATCTAGGGCCAAATTGGAAGATCTTTTGAAAACGGTTAACGAGATTTCGCCAAATCCAAGATTTCAATATCACAGCATTTCAGCATACAACTCGCTAGTTGAGGAAGCTAGCCGCATTGTGAATGAAAAAAATATTGATTTGATTGTCATGGGCACAAAAGGAAAGTCCGATGATCGAAAAATTGTATTTGGAAGCCAAACCTTTCAAGTTTTAAAATATGTACAATGTCCTGTTTTGGCCATACCAGCAAATTATACCAATACGCAGCCAAAGCGTATTTTGTTCCCTACAGATTATCTCATTCCCTATAAACGAAGAGAGTTGAAGTTGGTATGTGATTTGGCAGGATCTTATAGAAGTGTCGTTGATGTGGTTTATGTTTCAAAAAGCGATAAATTATCCATACGACAGGAAGATAATCAGGAGTTTATTAAAGACACGATTTGTAAAACTGAAATAAATTTCTATACGAAACACGAAAAAAATGTTGCTGAAACCATTAAAGATTATATAAAAGAGAATGACATCGATATGCTGGTGATGGTGAATACGCAATCTTCGTTTTTGGAAAATGTTTTATTTCCTTCAACCATAGATAAAGTCAGTCTCGATCTTGAAATTCCGCTTTTGGCGATGCAGAATTCGACACGTTCTATATAATATCATAAGCTAATAGATGATGAAAAATATATTACTACCCACAGATTTTTCTGAGAACTCTTGGAACGCCATCAGCTATGCCCTTAAGCTTTTTAAATATGATCAGTGTACTTTCCATGTGTTCAATGCCTACACGCCGGTGGTTTATGATCTCACTTATGTGCTGCTGGCCAGTCCTGCGCAATTTGGTCTTCGTGATCCCATAAGAGAGGCTTCAAGGGCAAGTTTGAGTGAACTGCAGAAGCGGATTTTAGACGAATTTGGTAAAAATCCAAACCACAAATTTGAAACTATAGCGAGATTTGAAACGCTTGTTGCTGGCATCAAGGAATTGATTGACGAACGTCACATCGACCTTGTCGTTATGGGAACCAAGGGCGCCACAGGTGCAAAGAAAATATTGTTTGGTTCCAACACCGTTCAAGTTTTTAGGGAGATTAAATGTCCAATTATTGCAATTCCCTCAGATTTCGAGTATGTGGCACCTCAAGAAATATTATTTCCTACAGATTTAGAAGTGAACTTTAATGACCAACAACTTCGTGCTTTAAAGGACATAGCTGTATTGCATAAAGCCAAAATCAATGCTTTGCACGTTAGAACTGGCCACGGTTTGAGTAAAACACAAGATCATAATAAAGGGATGTTGTCGACACTTTTTGAAAATATAAACTATGCGTTTTACGACTTTGATGATATGGATATTCCTGAAGCGATTAACAAATTTCAAGATGAGCATACCATTAATATGTTGGTGATGATAAATAACAAGCAATCATTTTTCGAAAATTTGTTTTTCAAAGATACCATCAACCAAATCGGATTCTATTTAAATATTCCATTTTTAGTGATACCTTCAAAACAAGAATAAAACCATAACGTCATGAAATCAAATAGCTTAAATATTCTAGTTCCAACCGATTTCTCGAATAATGCTTGGAGTGCAACCGTCTATGCGTTAAGCTTATATGCAGAACACAAGTGTACATTTTACTTTTTAAATTCACTGGCACTATCACATGCCGACTCAAGAGCCTACATGACCACACGTTATGTGGATACTTTGACTGAGACTTCAAAAAGAGAACTAAATGAATGGAAAGCGCGTGCGATGAAGTTGGATAATACCAATCATAATTTCGAGATGATTTATACTTCTGAAGATATTATTCCAGCAATAAACAGAGCAGTGAAACAGCATCAAATAGATTTGGTTGTAGCTGGAACTAAAGGAGCGTCGGGTGTTACTAAATACTTTTTAGGAAGTAATGCCGTCAAGATGATTCAGAATTTAGAAGTTTCTCCAATGCTTGCTGTGCCTGATAACCATGAGTTTAAGGCGCCGAAACATATTGCCTTCCCTACTGATTTTAATCGCGTTTTTAACGCTAAAGAACTGAAGGTATTAACCGATTTCGCTGATTTGTTTAAGTCTCACATTTATATTTTACACATCAATTTAAAAGAGGAATTGAGTGATGTGCAGCAAAACAATAGGAGAGCGCTTCAAGCTCATATGGAGAACTCTGAGCACACCTTTCACTGGATGGATAAATCTGGTACAAAATCTGATGAGATCAATGAATTTATAGAGGATTTTAAAATAGATCTTCTTGCCATGTTTAATTATAAGCATAGTTTTGTTGAGAATATTATGAAAGAACCAGTGATCAAAAAGATCGGATTTCAACTTACAGTTCCGTTTTTGGTGATTCCCGAATGAAGTAAAAGTTAGTGTCAATAAACATACTTCAACAAGCTTAGCAACCGACGCTATCAGAACAAAGCTATAGACAGCATGTTGAAGGTGTTCGGGGTGTTGGTAATAGATTGGACAAATTAATTGTGCTGACGATCATTCGTCATCGGTCCTCATAAGTTTATCTCTCGTAAAAGATATGATCGATGATCTGTGCATTATTTTTTAAAAGCCCACCTAAGGGCAGGCGCGTGTGTGCTATTTGTTATATTTTAATTGTATAATAATCAATCATAAAAAGTAGTAATGAAAAGAAAGATATTATTGCCGACCGATTTTTCAGAGAATGCATCTCAAGCTATCCAGTATGCTTTGGAACTTTATAAAGACCAAAAATGTTTGTTTTATCTTTTAAATGTATTTTATATTAAAGCGACGGATATTGAAAGTCTAATGAGTATGGAGCCTGGCAGTGAGTTGTTTGAAGCTACAAAAAAGAATTCTGAAAGCGAATTGCACCGATTATTGAATGCTTTTGCTTTTGGTGATAACGGAAATCCAAACCACAGTTTTCAAACCATTGCTGTTTTTAGCGAGCCAATGCAAGCCATTAAGACCATTGTAGCGGAAAAGGATATTGAACTCATTGTCATGGGAACACGAGGTCAAACAAACACCAGGAGTAAAATTTACGGAAGTACAGCTACAGATGTTATGGAGGAGATCAGGAATTGTCCTGTTATAGTGGTTCCGCAACTCGCCAAAAGGGAACTTCCAAAAGAAATTGTATTTCCCACAGGTTTTAAATCTCCTTTTAAAAAGCGCGAATTAGATTATTTGATTGATATCGCTAAAATATGTAATGCTTCCATTAAAGTATTGCATATTTCAGAAGATGGAAAATTGAACGAAAAACAAACAAACATCAAAAAGCTGCTGGATGACTATTTTGTAGATGTTGACCATTCCTTTCATTTTTTAAGTCACATGGCCGTCCCTGCTGCTATTAATTGTTTTGTGGAAAGTAGAGAGAGTGATATGGTCGCATTCATGAATAGAAAACATTCGTTTTTTGCTAGTATCCTCAATCAGCCTTTGGTTAAAGGAATTGCCTATAATTCAAAAGTACCAATTTTAGTGATGCACGATTGATAAAGTGAAGCACTATGTTTATTAAAGTTCAGGCTCCATAGAATAAAGAGCCAAAAATGGCCATAAGATTTCTATTTTAAATATTTAAAAGTCCAATATCTTTCTTGAAAAAAGTAAGTTTTAGCTTAGTGAAGATCCCAACCAATTATCGAATCAATCAATACAGAAAAGCATCTATACAAAATTAAGAGAAAGGAGCTCAATCCATCTGTTTTATGAGAACTACTAATTCTCTGCTGGAGGTGTGATCATAATATGTGAACGATGGGTATCCGCATCCATCAACCATGGCATTCCAGGTGCTTGAGGCTTCGTTGGTAACCCAGTTTCTAAAGCGGTCATATAAGGTTTGTAAAACACATAACGAATTTTACTGTTTTTTAATTCTCCGGTACCAAAATCGTGATCCTCTTTTTTAGCCGTAACGACGTATAGAGCAGCTGGCTCCTTAGGCATTTCCAAAGTTCCGGCATCGATTTCATTTTTGCGGGTGTCTCGTTTTTCTGCTTCATTCTTTCCTTCAGCAACTAATTCACGGCCTCTCCTCATGTAAGGTTCTAGTTTATCGCTGTAGCATGACACGCTGACTCCATTTCTATTAGGATCACTTGCTAAACAAATCATTTCGTTCTTACCTTCTCGTAGTGTAATGAGTTCACCTTTTTCGTTGTAACCTAATATTTTAGCACCATCTTGAAACATTTCAGGACACGCATAAAGCGCTGTTTTGATTTGACTTTCTGCAGACGGAATTTGAGATTGGCCAATGGCAGACGAAAACCAAATGAGAGTTGCGAATAAGAGTAAATTTTTCATAATTGAGGTTTTTAAATGGATGGTTCAAGTTACGAAACTTATTGGAAATGAGGGTTGTTTTATTTTTTATTGAAAGGAGAGGTGATAAAATG
>JBDTKP010000104.1:0-4753 GCA_039935255.1 Gelidibacter sp.
TTCTGGCTATTTGGAATTTCTAAAAAACCAAACTGAATTAAAGGTTAAAATAATTGATATTTCTAATCGCGATTTTGTTGAGAATAGGGCCGATTATTTATGGATTCTGGATGAGATCTGTAGGGAATCTGAAGATTGAATTGTAAGACGTGACTTGTTGAATAAGACGCCATTTCAATTCAGTGATTTTTATATTTCATATGAAGAATAAAGCTTTACGCATCATTGATTTTGTGCACGATTCACATATCTGAAGGTTGTTTTAAACTAACGATTAAAATCTAAACTATTTTTAAATTAGGTTGAGTCAGTTTTCCGATGATAACTCTTTTTCAAGCTGCTCTTTCTTTTTAATTAGGATTTTCAATTGCTGGTCATCTTGCCATTTCCATATGAATGATCCTAGAAAACAAACTACTGTATATCCCAAAGCCGTCAAGCCAACTAAAAATAAATAACTGTAATCACTAGCTTGGAGTGCTGATTCGTTTTTGAATGCGAATGGGCCACTTCTATAAGTCGGTGCCCAGAATGATATAAAAACACCGAAACCTATTACTTTCCATAAATTTTTAACTAAAAAACCTGATTGATTTTTTATCCTTTCAATTTTATATTCGGTTGCAAGAAGAGCTCTTTGTTTAGAATCCATTTTAGAAATAGTAAATAGACATACTCGTATTAATTTAATGCGTTCAACTTTGTGAACACATCCCAAACCACGACCCCACAACTCACCGAGATATTTAAGGAATGTTTGGTTCCAAATTGAGGGATTTCCAAAATAACGTCACTAGCGCTCACTACATTTTGAGCCACGCCTTTCACTTCATTGCCAAACACCAACGCATACTTTTGGTTAGGTTTAGGTTCGAAATTGTTGAGCATAGTGGCGTTCTCAGCCTGTTCAATAGAAGCTACAATAACGTTATCTAATTTGAGTCGTTCAACTAAATCCATGGTATTTTCAACATATTCCCAGTCTACCGTATCTGTACTTCCTAAAGCCGTTTTATGAATGTCTTTGTGAGGAGGTGTAGCAGTAATGCCGCAGAGGTAAATTTTTTCAACCAAAAATGCATCACTGGTTCTAAATACGGAGCCTATATTGTTTAAACTTCGAATATTGTCCAACACAATAATTAACGGTGTTTTTTCCGTGGCTTTAAAATCTTCAACACTCAATCGGTCGAGTTCGCTGTTTTTTAGTTTTCGCATAGAAAATATTTATTTTCATTCCCACCGAGCTGATATTTATCGGGAGAGAATCTCATTATCGTCATTCCCACCGATCTGATAGCTATTGGCACGGAATCTCTCCGTTTTTTAAATCTCGAACAGCCCTTTCAGGTTTCCAAAACCTAAAAGGTTTCGATTTTTTAATATAAGCTAGCTCAAAAACTCTGCGCTGCTCCGCGAAATCTTCCGTATCTATTTGAAATAGCTATCTATAAATTCTCAAAAAATGGTATAAAATTGTAAACAACTTCTGTACGCTCCATTTTCCAAAGCCTCAAATAATAAGTATCTTAGCAGTCCTGATATTTAGGGCAAAAATACTATTTAAAAATACAAACCATTGGCTAAAAAAGAAAAGAAGGTAACTCCGTTAATGAAGCAATACAATGCGATTAAAGCAAAGTATCCTGATGCCTTATTGCTTTTTAGGGTGGGCGATTTTTATGAGACCTTTGGTAGCGATGCGGTAAAAGCGTCCAAAATATTAGATATTATTTTAACCAAACGGGGGGCAGGAAGTGAATCTGAAACCGAATTGGCAGGATTCCCACATCATTCTCTAAATACCTATTTGCCGAAACTGGTCAAAGCAGGTTGCCGTGTGGCGATATGCGATCAGTTAGAAGATCCGAAGCAAGCAAAATCTTTAGTGAAACGGGGCGTAACGGAATTGGTAACTCCTGGAGTGGCATTGAATGATGATATTTTACACTCAAAGACCAATAATTTTTTGGCGGCGGTCTGTTTTAGCAAAAACTTGATTGGTGTTTCTTTTTTAGACGTCTCCACAGGTGAGTTCCTAATTTCTCAGGGCAATGCGGAATATGTGGATAAGTTGCTTCAAAATTTCATGCCCAGTGAAGTTTTGGTTTCTAAACCAAAGCGGAACGAATTTAAAAATACTTTTGGACCCAATTTCCATACGTTTTATATGGAAGACTGGGTTTTTCAAGCGGATTATGCCAATGAAACCTTGCTCAAACATTTTCAAACAAAGTCCTTAAAAGGTTTTGGAATTGAAGATTTGTATGAAGGCATTATTGCTTCAGGAGCCGTATTGCATTATTTAAGCGAGACACAGCATCATAAATTACAACATATTACATCCATTCAGCGGGTTACGAAAGATGATCATGTTTGGATGGATCGGTTTACCATAAGAAATTTAGAGCTTTACCAGTCCAACAATCAGAACGCCGTGACTTTGATTGATGTGATTGATCGCACAATTTCCCCTATGGGAGGCCGCTTATTAAAACGCTGGTTGGCCTTACCACTTGTTGATATCGATAAAATCAACCAACGCCATGAGGTAGTTCAATATTTTTTGGATGATGCGATAGTTCTTAAAAAAATCCAAGATCAGATCAAGCGTATTGGAGATATCGAACGGCTTATTTCAAAAGTAGCGACAGTTAAAATTTCTCCGAGAGAAGTAGTGCAGCTAAAAAATGCTTTGGAAGCCATAATTCCCATTAAAGTGCTCACGCAAAATACTGACAATAAAGCCATACAGCATATTGGTGCTAATTTAGAACTTTGTGAAGAGTTGCGTCAACGCATTAAAGCAACTTTAAATGAAGAAGCACCCGTAAATATTTTAAAAGGCAATACGATTTCTTCAGACTTTTCATCAGAGTTGAAAGAACTTAGAGCTTTATCGACCTCAGGAAAGGATTATTTAGATGCGATGCTAGAGCGTGAGAGTAAACGCACAGGCATTGCATCGCTCAAAATTGCGTCCAATAATGTATTTGGTTATTATATTGAGGTGCGCCATTCTCAAAGAGATAAAGTGCCGGAAGATTGGATTAGAAAGCAGACTTTGGTGAATGCCGAACGCTATATTACTGAAGAGTTAAAGGAGTATGAAACCAAAATTCTGGGTGCTGAAGAACGTATTCTGGGTATTGAACAGCAATTATTTGCGGAGTTGGTCAGTTGGATCGCTCAATTCATTCAGCCCGTTCAGAAAAATTCAGCCTTAATTGCACAATTGGATTGTTTGTGTGGTTTTGCACAATTGGCTTATGATAATAAGTACACCCGTCCAGAAATTAATGATTCTTTTGCTTTAGATATCAAAAACGGAAGACATCCCGTTATCGAAAAACAATTACCACTTGGTGAGCCATATATTGCCAATGACGTTTATTTAGATAGAGACCAACAGCAAATCATCATGATTACAGGGCCTAATATGTCTGGTAAGTCAGCAATCTTACGTCAAACGGCTCTTATTGTGCTCTTGGCACAGATGGGAAGCTTTGTGCCTGCAGAGCATGCTAAAATCGGTTTGACGGATAAAATTTTCACCAGAGTCGGTGCAAGCGATAATATCTCCATGGGTGAATCGACTTTTATGGTTGAAATGAATGAAACGGCTTCCATTTTGAATAATATTTCAGATAGAAGCTTGGTGTTGTTGGATGAAATAGGCCGAGGTACCAGTACTTATGATGGTATTTCTATTGCATGGGCGATTAGCGAATATTTGCACGAGCACCCAAGTAAGGCTAAAACCTTGTTTGCTACCCATTATCACGAGTTGAATGAAATGACCGAAACCTTTTCACGGATCAAAAATTTTAATGTTTCAGTAAAGGAATTGAAGGATAATGTGCTTTTCTTAAGAAAATTGGTGGAAGGCGGGAGTCAACACAGTTTCGGAATTCATGTCGCCAAAATGGCCGGAATGCCCCAACAAGTGATTCATCGGGCGAATAAAATTCTGAAGCAATTGGAAAAATCACACAGTAGCGAAGAGCTGACAAATAAGGTAAGAACTCTTGAGAATGACATGCAGTTAAGCTTTTTTAATTTGGATGACCCTTTGTTAGAGCAGATTAAGGAAGAAATCATCAACATTGATATTGACGTTTTGACCCCAGTGGAAGCGCTTATGAAATTAAATGAAATTAAGCGTATGTTGTTGAAAAAGAAGCGCGCATAAAAAAAAAATCTTTTTTCACATAAAAGGCTTTGCCATTCTAAGAAATGTATTAAATTTGCCCTCGCAATGCCAATAGGTGTAGTGAAAACGTTCTTAAAGTTAATTGCAATAACGCGAAAATAGCTCAGTTGGTAGAGCGCCACCTTGCCAAGGTGGAGGTCGCGGGTTCGAATCCCGTTTTTCGCTCAATACCAAAAAGCAAGAGTATGGATTTCGCAGCTGCGGAACATTGTTTTAAACAATGAATACTTTGTGCATCTGCTCAAGTGGTGGAATCGGTAGACACGCCGGACTTAAAATCCTGTGTCCATTAGGACGTGCGGGTTCAAGTCCCGCCTTGAGTACAGAAGAAAAAGTCGAAACGTAAGTTTCGACTTTTTTGTTTTCTATAAAACCCAAAAAAAGACCCAACTCTTGGTTAGGTCTCCTAATATGAATCAGCTAAGCTCTTGAGTTAGTTATCGTCGCCAACCACTTCTTTTGCAGCGCTGTCAACAGCTTTGCCTGCTTCTTTGACCTCTTTGGCAGCATTGTCAATAGCTCTTCCAGCTTTTTCCAAAG
>JBDTKP010000105.1:0-7092 GCA_039935255.1 Gelidibacter sp.
CTGGTATTTCTCGCTGACAATTCTTAACCTTTCAAGGTTACATCTTTTTCAATTATCGCCAAAGTATCCTACAATTCTTTACGGATCTTAAGCCTAATTATTTCCACAACAGAATGCTTTTTATCAAATTTATAAAAGATTATGAGAGGATTATTAAACCATAAAAAATAGTATTTTTACGACATGACTAAATCAGAATTAAGACGACTCTACAAACAAAAGCGACAAGAGCTCTCCTCTGAAGCGATTGAAAACTATAGTTTAGCTATTTCCAACCAGTTGTTACAACTGCCTATTTGGGACGCTTCATTTTACCATATATTCTTGAGTATTAAGGAACATAAAGAAGTCAATACAGACTACATCCTCAACATCTTATCGGGAAAAGACAAGAATATTGTTATTTCAAAAACTGATTTTGAAAGTCTAAAAATGATCCATTATTTGCTATTAGATAATACCATCATCAAAAAAAACAGCTGGAACATTCCTGAACCTGTCGATGGTATTGAAATCAACAGTGATAAGATAGAGGTCGTTTTCGTTCCTCTTTTGGCCTTTGACCAACAAGGACATCGGGTTGGTTATGGGAAAGGTTTTTATGATCAGTTTTTATCTGAATGCAAACCTGAAACCCTAAAAATAGGCCTCTCATTTTTTGATTCAGAAAAAGAAATAATAGGCATTTTCGACAGCGACGTGGCATTGGATTATTGTGTGACTCCAGAAAAGGTGATTGTTTTTTAATAATATCGATTAACTGCACTTTTTTGCGTTTAATTGTAAAAAATAGCTATTTTTGGATTTGTATTATCTTAACCTTCTAATTTTACCATGAAAATAGAGCAATTATCCCAAGACGTCATTCAAGACCCTCATGTTGGCCATTGGGAAATAAATGACAATCAAATAAGCTGGTCCGCTGCATTTCTTGATATCATTGGATGCTCTGTAGAAGATGTACACATCGATTTAAACTATTTTCTGTACACGGTATTGGAAAAAGGACAGCGTGACATTTTTAGAAACTACTATTTTTCTTTGTTGAGTGATGGCGAAGATTTTGAACAAACGCTAACACTGAGATGCAAAAATGGCGAGTTGAAGGAATTCAGATGTAAGTCTGGTATCAAATCACCGGTGAAAAAAGGACATTCAAGTTCAAAGGTGATTTCTTTTATCCCTGTGAAGATAAAAACGAACGATCAGGTAAAAGATGATAATTTTTATTACCGTGAAACTGCCGAAATGAACTCTACCGGAAGTTGGTATTTAGATTTTATAAACAAAAGAACCTATTGGGACCAAGAAGCAAGACGTATTTTTGAATATCCAATCGATTACGTTCCTTCTTTAAAATATGGTTCAACCTATATTGCCAAAGATCAACTTGATCTCGCTAACAGGCTGTATGATCAATGTGCCATCAATGGTAAATCTTTCACCACAGAAATAAAAATGCTCACGGCACACCAACGCGAATTCTGGATAAAGGTCATTGGCAAACCAGTATATAATGACCATAGAGAAATTGTAGGAATTCGTGGCATCTTCCAGGATATTGATGATATCAAACTCAAAGAATTAAGTCTTCAAAAAACCGCAGAAATCATTTCTTCACAAAACAAAAGACTTTTTAATTTTGCCCATATTGTTTCTCACAATTTGCGATCGCATACAAGCAATCTGTCATTGATTATGGATTTAATGGATGAAACAACAGATGAAACTGAAAAAATGGAATTGATCGCTAGTATCAAAGACGTTTCTGAGAGTTTAAACTCCACCATAGAACACCTTAATGACGTCGTTACTATTCAAACGCAAACAGACCAAAATATGGTCAATGTCAATTTTCAAGACACTTTAGATCTTGTCCTTAAATCAATCATCAGCTTCATTGTGAAGCACGATGTCACTATTCATTCAGATTTTGAACAAATTAAAAGCGTCAACTACATTCCCGCATATCTGGAAAGTATCCTTTTGAATTTGATCACAAACGGTATAAAATATAGTCAAGAAGGCAGGACGGCCATAATAGCCATACGCAGCTACCTTGAAGACAACAAAACCATTCTTGAGATTAGTGATAACGGCATGGGAATTGACCTTGAAAAATATGGCAAAAATCTCTTTGGCATGTATAAAACGTTCCACCACAACAAAGATGCTGTTGGCATTGGATTATTCATAACAAAAAACCAAATAGAGTCCTTGAATGGCGAAATCTTCGTTGAAAGTATCGTAGGACAGGGCACAACATTCAAAATTCAATTTTAAAAAATGACCAAACCTACCTCCCTCGCATGTATTATTGATGATGATAAACTTTATATTAACCTACTCAAAAAAATTATCGAAACACGCAAATTGTGCGAAAACCTCCTGATATTCAACGATGGCAAACAAAGCATCGATTATTTCGAAAACTTGTTGCAAAATTTAAAGGAAGAAAAAGTTCCAGAAATCATTTTTATCGACCTCAATATGCCAGTAATGGACGGTTGGGAATTTATTGAACGATTTACAAAAATTGAGGACCAGTTCAAGAAGAACATTACACTCTACATTGTGAGCTCTTCAATTGATCCCGCAGACATCCACCGTGCCAAATCCTTACCAAACATAAAGGATTATTTGATCAAACCCACAAATATCAAAGAGCTGGAAATCATCTTCAAAAAAGCGGTTTAATCTAAATTCCATATGTTTAAATAAAGACCAAATCATTTGATCGTCGCTTTGAATCAAGGACAGCGTGTTTTATGATAGCTCAACGGAAAATCTTCCTTTTATCGCAATTCAACATTAAAAAACGTATTTAATGTTCCTTAAATCTTCGCGTTTTAAGATCACAACATTTAAGATGTAACCATTACAAATAACGAGCCATCTTGAATCTAGCTATTGTTTTAGATTAAGAGCAAAAATAGTTAATTTAAATTTATTCTGAAGTGTGAATATCATCTTCAACAGCAACTTCCTCCTCAAGAAAAGCTTTATTATTGAAGACGATCAACATGCCAATGCCAGTACTTATCGCCATGTCGGCCACATTGAAAACAGGATCGAAAAAGGTGAAGTAATTACCTCCAATAAAAGGAAGCCACTCTGGCAAAACACCCTTCCAAATTGGAAAATGTAACATGTCTACAACTTTGCCATGAAACAAAGTATCATAGCCAACTTCTGGTAGAAATGTGGCCACTTGATCATGGCTGTCGCTAAAGATAACGCCGAAAAACACCGAGTCAATAATATTACCCAATGCCCCAGAGAATATTAGAGCAATGGCCACAATAAGGATTTTAGGACCCTTTTTCTTGACAGAAGTCACCAACCAATAGCCAATACCAATTACTGCCACAATTCGGAAAATAGTAAGCGCGAATTTTGCAGTGCGATCAGATATCCCTGTTATAAAATCACTCAGCTTGGTGCCCCACGCCATGCCATCGTTTTCTACAAATAAAATATGAAACCAATCAAAGACTTCAATTCTGTGATGTAGTCCAAATTGTGTTTTAATATAAAACTTACTGATTTGGTCAATCATTAAAATGACGATGATTAAAAGAGTTGCTTTTTTTAGGGACATAACATTTCCCACGAAAGTGGAAATCTTTTTTAATGATGATTATAATTAAAATTCTTATTTCTATACTAAAATTGAGATAAAAAAAACACTTCTAAATTGAAGTGTTTTTTTTTATGTACTCTTAATCTAAAATTCCAGTTTCGAGATTGCAACTTTTCATTTAGACGTAGCCAATCCAAGTGTCGCCAATTTTACTGTTGCATGTTCTTAGCTTCAATACTTAAAGTAGCATGAGGCACGAGCTTTAAACGTTCTTTTCCAATCAACTTTCCGGTGACTCTACAAACCCCAAAAGTTTTGTTCTCAATACGGATCAAAGCGTTTCGAAGATCTCGAATAAATTTCTCCTGACGGATTGCCAATTGCGAGTTCGCTTCTTTACTCATTGTTTCACTACCTTCTTCAAAAGCTTTAAACGTTGGTGATGTATCATCAGTACCGTTATTAAGGTCATTCATATAGGCACTTTTAATAAGGTCCAAATCATGAATGGCTTTTTGTATTTTCTCTTGAATCAATACTTTAAATTCTGCTAAATCTTTGTCAGCATATCGGATGTTTGTGTCTTGGGTCATAATCTTAAAATTTCTGAATAAACAATTTGGTATTTACATCTTCAAACGCAACTTCTATACCATTATTTAAGTGTTCTAAAATTTCCAACTCTTCGGTTAAGGTTTCGGTTTTTATGTAATCTAGGTTCTTGTTTATTGCGTTAATAATATTTTCATCTTTTTGAAAGTGAACTACGATTCTATCAGTAAGCTCATAACCGGAATCCTTTCTTAGATTTTGAATCCGGTTTACCAATTCTCTTGCAATCCCTTCGCTTTTCAGTTCCTCAGTAATAGTGACGTCCAAAGCTACTGTGAGCGCCCCTGAACTTGCCACAAGCCAGCCTTCAATATCTTGAGACGTTATCTCTACATCAGAAAGTTCCAAAGTAATACTTTTTCCACTAACTTCCACATCTAAAGTCCCGTTTTGTTCAATATCCTTGATATCTTTTGCTGTAAAATCACCTATCAACTGAGCCACCGCTTTCATGTCCTGACCAAAACGTGGTCCAAGCACTTTAAAATTAGGCTTTATTTGTTTTACCAAAATATCAGAAGCATCTTCCAATACCTCTATTTGCTTGACATTAACCTCCGATTTTATTAAATCTGCCACCGCCAAAATTTCATTCTTTTGTGATTCATTAAAAACAGGAATCATGATTTTTTGAAGCGGCTGACGCACTTTAATTTTCTCTTTTGCTCTGAGCGATAATACTAAAGATGAGATGGTTTGCGCTGCTTCCATTTTACGTTCCAATTCCTTATCAATAACGATCTCATCAAAAACAGGGAAATCAGATAAATGCACACTTTCAAACGTTTCTTTTTTGGTTACTGCATTTAAATCAAGATAGAGTCTATCCATATAAAACGGGGCGATAGGCGCTCCAAGTTTTGCAATAGTAAGCAAACAGGTGTACAACGTTTGATAAGCCGAAATCTTATCTTGCTGATAATCGCCTTTCCAGAAACGCCTTCTACTCAAGCGCACATACCAATTACTTAAATAATCTTGTGTAAAATCTGATATAGCACGCGCTGCCTTTGTTGGCTCATAATCTGCATAATACGCATCAACATTTTGAATCAGTGTATTTAACTCAGATAAAATCCATCGGTCAATTTCCGGGCGGTTCTCCAAAGGGATTTCAGCTTCAGAATAATCGAATTTATCCAGATTTGTATATAATGTAAAAAACGAGTAAGTATTGTACAACGTTCCAAAAAACTTGCGCTTTACCTCTTCAATACCTTCCAAGTCGAATTTTAAGTTATCCCAAGGATTAGCATTTGAAATCATATACCAGCGCGTGGCATCCGCACCGTAGGTATCTAAAGTTACAAAAGGATCCGCAGCATTCCCCAAACGTTTTGACATTTTCTGTCCGTTTTTATCGAGAACCAACCCGTTAGAAACGACATTTTTATAAGCTACAGAATCAAATACCATTGTGGAAATGGCGTGTAACGTATAAAACCATCCACGCGTTTGATCCACACCTTCAGCAATAAAATCGGCAGGATACGCTTTGCGATCATCCACGAGCTCCTTATTCTCAAAAGGATAGTGCCATTGGGCATAAGGCATAGCACCTGAATCGAACCAAACATCAATCAAATCTGCTTCGCGCATCATTGGTTTTCCTGATGGTGACACTAATACAATCTCATCAACGATGTTCTTGTGTAAATCTATTTTAGCGTAGTTTTCCTCGGAATTGTTTCCGATTTCAAATTCTGCGAAAATATCTCTTTCTAAAACTCCAGCATGTACAGCCTTTTGCATTTCTGTTTTCAGTTCCTCAACAGACCCTATGCAAATCTCTTCCTTACCATCTTCAGTTCTCCAAATTGGCAAAGGAATTCCCCAATAACGTGAACGCGATAAGTTCCAATCATTTGCATTCGCTAACCAATTTCCAAAACGTCCTGTTCCGGTAGATTTTGGTTTCCAATTGATGGTGTCATTGAGTTCCACCATTTTATCTTTGACATCAGTGACTTTAATAAACCAAGAATCTAAAGGATAATATAGAATTGGTTTGTCCGTACGCCAGCAGTTTGGATAGCTGTGCTTATATTTCTCGACCTTGAAGGCCTTATTTTCATTCTTTAATTTGAGTGCCAAACGCTCATCAACGCTTAAATATTCCTTAAGGTTGGAAATCACAGATTTCAAACTCACTTTTTGCTTCTCGTATTCTGAAACGAGTTCGTTATCGTTTAAATATTCCGATTTCACATATTCTCCCGCAAAACCGTAAAGCTCATCGGTAACCTCTTTTCTAAAACGCCCTTGCAAATCCACAAGAGGTACTAAGTTTCCGTTTTCGTCCTTTACCAACATCGGCGGAATTTCTGGAACAGCTTGCTTAGCTACCAAAGCATCATCCGCACCAAAAGTCGACGCTGTATGAACGATTCCCGTACCATCTTCTGTAGTTACGAAATCACCAGCAATAACTCTAAACGCATTTTCTGGATGGTCGTTTGGAAGTGCATAGGGCAATAACTGCTCGTAAGTAATACCTACCAAATCTTTGCCTTTAAATTCTTTGACGATGAAATAAGGGATTTTTTTATCGCCGGCACTGTATTCCAATAATTCAGGTTTCGTGTCAACTCTCTTAAACTTGCCGTCAAATTGATTGTTAACCAAAGGCTTTGCAAGAATGACATTGAGAGGTTTAAACGTGTACTGATTATACGTTTCAACCAACACATAATCAATTTTTGGCCCAACGGTCAATGCTGTATTACTAGGCAACGTCCAAGGTGTAGTCGTCCATGCCAGAAAGTATATATCACCTTCATTTTGTAAAAAATCTGGAAGTGAAGCTGAATTGGCTTTAAATTGCGCTACCGCTGTGGTATCCGTCACATCCTGATAAGTTCCAGGCTGATTGAGCTCATGCGAACTTAAGCCTGTAC
>JBDTKP010000106.1:0-9554 GCA_039935255.1 Gelidibacter sp.
AATTCTTTTTTAAGATGAAAACGTTCACTTCCTGCACGATGTGAAAAACGCAAGAAAAATAAATCCTGAATATTGAATTCTTTGGGTAGCACATTAGTCAAACGTTGGTAAAACGATTCAGGAGATGCATTAAAGGCTGTTATGATTTCTAATAATAGCTGTTCATGAAAAGTCTCTTTTTCAAATAGTGTTTTTAATTGTTCAGTGATTAAAGTTTTAGGCAAAATAAGCGCTCCCGCGAAATAGGACGCGTAAAAATTATTCAAAACCTGATCAAAATTTTCAAATTTGATCCATGAAAATGTATAAAGACGTTCCTTATATTGTAAATAATTATAAGCAATTTCTTTGGCATAGATAAAGGTGCGCTGAGCATCGTCCATTTGGTTGGCGAGCAAAAGCGTTTTTGTTTTTTCTACAAATACTGAACGTAGCATATCCAAAGACTGATGTTTGTCCAATTCAGTTTCATTAATTGAATAGCCGTATTCTTCAATAAGGATTTCCTTCAATTCATCGGAATTGATTGGTTTTTCCAAATCAACCTGATACTCTTTGGCAAACTTTATAACCGCCAGTTCAATCTCTTCAAAATAATTATGGTTGGCTTCCTGAAAGGATCGTAAGGATGCTAAATAGAAGCTTTCCCGACTGAAATTATAGTTCTGTGCAATTTCAATAATGGTACTTATAAAGGCATTGACCTTTGCTGGAGCGTTGGCAACAATATCGATGAGCGTGCTTTCTTGAATTCCAAAAAGTTCCAAAGGAATCTCTTTTAGAATTTTTGATTTTAGGATGTCACCAATAGGAGCGAGGTTCTTGTCTAGTTTTAAGGAGACCATATGGTCGTAAGGCACTTCAAGTTTTTCGGCTAGAATGGCAATCTTATCGGGCTTAGGATATTTTTTTCCCCTTTCAATTTCATTTAAATAGGACTTTGACAGCCCTGATAATTTGGACAGACCAAAAAGAGAAAGACTGCGTTCAGTCCTGATCTGCTTCAGCTTTAGTCCAAATATAAGTTTGATATACTCTTCTTCCATAGTGACAAATATAATAGTTTTTTGCGAATATCTGTTTTTAGCGAATTTATTTATTTAGCGAACGTTCGCTTGTTTTTTAAAAAAGTTTTTTATATCATTGTTCTATCAAAACAACAACATCATGGAAAACAACATTTTAAGTGAACCAAAAATCAAATTCTCACGGAGTGTAAAAGATTATTATCCTGAGATTTTATCTGATGAGGCTCGAGAGTTTCTGTCAGAATTACACGAAAAGTTTAATCAAGAACGTCTTGACTTACTAAAATCGAGAGAAAAACAGCAAAAGCAATTTGACAAGGGTGAATTTCCAGATTTTCCCTCAGAAACTAAAAGTGTTAGAGAGGGTGACTGGGTGGCCGGAGCAATTCCCCAAGATTTATTGGATCGACGTGTGGAGATTACTGGTCCCGTCGATCGTAAGATGGTCATCAATGCACTGAATTCTGGAGCAAAAACCTTTATGGCCGATTTGGAGGATAGTAATGCACCAACTTGGAAAAATGCAATTGAAGGACAACAGAACCTCATTGATGCCAATAAAAAAACAATTTCGCTCTACGATGCCAAACGGGAAAAATCGTATGAATTAAATGAAGCTACTGCCGTATTAATGGTACGACCAAGAGGCTTGCATCTTAATGAGCGTCATATGCTCATCAACAACGAAGAAATGTCCGGTAGTTTAGTTGACTTTGGTTTGTATGTTTTTCATAATACTAAAACCTTATTGGATAACAATTCAGCACCTTATTTTTATTTGCCAAAATTAGAACAATATACGGAAGCACGCTGGTGGAATGGAGTGTTTGATTTCGCCGAAAACTATATGGAAGTACCAATTGGAACTTTTAAAGCCACAGTTTTGATCGAAACTATTACGGCAAGTTTTCAATTGGATGAAATCATCTATGAACTCAAGGATCATATTGTTGGATTGAACTGTGGACGTTGGGATTATATCTTCTCCTACATCAAGAAGTTCAGGAATCACGACAATTTTGTGGTCCCCAATCGTGATCAAGTAACCATGACCACGCCTTTTATGGCGGCTTATTCAAAATTGGTCATACAACGTTGTCATAAACGTGGTATTCATGCCATCGGCGGTATGGCGGCTCAAATCCCCATTAAGAACAATCCAGAGGCCAATAAGGTAGCCCTGGAAAAAGTGAGGGTGGACAAAGAACGCGAAGTTAAAAATGGTCATGATGGTACTTGGGTGGCACATCCTGCTTTGGTAGAAGTGGCGATGAATGAATTTGACAAACACATGCCAACCCCCAATCAATTTCATGTGACAAGAGATGATATCTCAATTTCAAAAGAAGATTTGGTCGAGTTTCCAATGGGTACAATAACCGAAGAAGGCATACGGAAAAATATAAACGTCGGAATTTTGTACACCGAAGCTTGGTTAAGAGGTCATGGTGCCGTGGCACTTTATAATTTGATGGAAGATGCCGCCACCGCCGAAATCTCAAGAACTCAAGTTTGGCAATGGCTGAAGAACGAAGTGGTCCTGGAAGATGGACGAAAATTCACCAGAACACTTTACGACACTATTTTTGATGATGAAGTAGAAAAGCTTATCAGAGAATTTGGAGCGGTGAACATTGAAAACACAAAATTCAAATTGGCTATTGAGTTGTTCAATACCTTAGTAACCAACGAAGAATTTGAAGAGTTTTTGACACTTTCAGCGTATCAATATATTTAAAAAAAAATGTCTCGCAACTACGGGAATAGTGTACGAGACTTAATTATCAAAATCTAGAAAAACTTTAATAATCAAACACAAAATTATGAAAAATTTAGCACAAAGTAATTACAGTTCCGCGATAGAGACTGTAAGAAACCTAAAAGCAAAGTATGGCACTACCTGGGATGCGATAAATCCAGAAAGCGCGGCAAGAATGGTTGCTCAAAATCGTTTTAAAACGGGATTGGATATTGCCAAATATACCGCAGCAATTATGAGAAAAGACATGGCTGAATACGATGCTGACGCTTCAAGTTATACACAATCCTTAGGTTGCTGGCATGGGTTTGTGGCACAGCAAAATATGATTGCGGTTAAAAAACATCACAAAACAACTAACAAAAAGTACTTATATCTTTCAGGGTGGATGGTTGCGGCATTACGTTCAGAATTTGGACCATTACCAGATCAATCGATGCACGAAAAAACGGTGGTTCCTGCTTTGATAAAGGAAATTTATGATTTTTTACGACAAGCAGATGCTATTGAGTTAAATGATTTATTCAGACGACTCGAAAACGGTGAAGATGTCCAAGATCAAATCGATAATTTTGAAACACACATCGTTCCAATTATTGCAGACATTGACGCAGGTTTTGGGAATGAAGAAGCGACGTACTTATTAACAAAGAAAATGGTTGAAGCTGGTGCATGTGCTATTCAAATTGAAAATCAAGTTTCCGACGCTAAACAATGTGGCCATCAAGATGGAAAAGTGACCGTGCCTCATGAAGACTTTATCGCAAAACTAAATGCGATTAGGTATGCTTTTTTAGAATTGGGAGTAGATGATGGGATTATTGTTGCAAGAACAGATTCTGAAGGTGCAAGTCTTACTCAGAAATTACCAGTGAGCAATGAAGCTGGAGATTTGGCGTCACAATATCTGGCCTTTATAGAAGCTGAAGAAATAGATATTAAAGATGCCAAAGAAGATGATGTATTTCTTAAAAGAGACGGAAAATTAGTGCGTCCTGTAAGATTGCCTAATGGTTTGTATCAATTTAAAGAGGGGTCTAATATTGATCGTGTGGTATTAGATTGTGTGACCAGTCTTCAAAATGGTGCCGACTTACTATGGATTGAAACGCCTACGCCAAATGTAAGCAAATTGCCCATATGGTCAACAGAATTAAAGAAGTGGTGCCCAATGCGAAATTGGTTTACAACAATTCGCCATCTTTTAACTGGACCTTAAATTTCCGGAATCAAGCTTATGACGAAATGCTTTCGGAAGGTGAAAATATGACAGGCTACGATAGAAATAATTTAATGAATGCCGAATATGATGCTTCGGAATTATGCTATCGTGCAGACCAGAAAATTAAAACCTTTCAAAGGGATAGTGCAAGAGACGCAGGTATTTTTCATCATTTGATTACCTTACCGACGTATCATACAACGGCCCTTCATATGAATGATTTAACAGAAGGTTATTTTGGAGACGAAGGCATGCTGGCGTATGTACGTGGTGTTCAAAGGCAAGAAATACGTAAAGGTGTTGCTTGCGTAAAGCATCAAAGAATGGCAGGTTCAAATCTTGGTGATGATCATAAAACATTTTTTGCAGGTGATAATGCCCTAAAAGCAGAAGGTGATAAAAACACCTCAAATCAATTCGATCCTGACACTGATAGTCCGACTGCGCTCACTAAACAATGTGAAGTTGAAAAAAAATTGAGTGTGGTAGCATAAATGATCTAAAAAAAACTTATATTTTCTTGTTTGAGAGTAGATTGAATGAAACTCCGGTTTAAAGACTGGAGTTTTTTATTTTAATAGGTTTTTTTTGAATTAAATAATTGCAGGAGTTGTTAATGAGAAGGAATTTTTAAAATCAAGAACCATCTTAATATCACTGCGTTTATAAGGTGAATTTTCCTCTATGGGAGTTTCAACAAAGCCATATTTTCTGTAAATATATATGGCATTTTCCAGTTTTGTATTGGAGTAGAGCATGAGCGAGTCATAATTATTCGATTTCGCAAATTCAATGCAATATTGCATTAGTTTCTGTCCTATTTTAAACCCTCTGTGTTTTGGAGATACTGCCATTTTAGTAAGTTCATAAACCTTAGGATCGTTAGTTGGCATTAAGGCGACCGTTCCAACAACGTCAGCATCAAGTTTTGCATAAAAAATATGACCACCCTTGTCAATGATATATAATTCAGGCTTGCTTAATACTTCTTCATCAAAAGGTTCTACATAAAAATAAGTCTTTAACCATTCAATATTCAAGGCGTAGAAATCCTTAGCGTATATTTTATCAAAAGGAACAATTTTAATCATTACACCAATGTTGTATAGCCAATTAAAACGGCAGTCATTAAAGAGAAAAATAAGCTTAGTATGGCTATTGGTCTGCTTTCTGTTTTGTTTGAAATCAATCTAAATATAACGACTAGCGGAATAAAAGCACCCATAATAAAAACAGGGATCGTAATCCATTCCATTAGGGATCTAAGGGAGTCATTGCTGAGGCTTTTTACCAACATAAGATTGACTATTAAAATATAGAGCACCACGGTGATGCTTCCTAAAAATAAGTATAAATCGATCTTGTATTGTTTATTTTGTTTCATAATTTGATTGATTGGCTCTTATAAAATCGGTAATTAAATAGGTAATTAACTTTCCTACAATAGTCTCAGTTTCTGGGGTTGGAGCTGCTTCGCAAATATGTAAATAGGCCACATTGCTCTGTTTTCCAAAATGACCCACAAAAGTTCTGGCTTTTTTAACGCTGAAACCACTTGGAGTCATCGCACTGCTCGGAACATACTTAATGGCATCACAATCTATTTCAAGGCCAAAAGGTTTGTCCGCAACATGCTTTACAGCGCGTTCTAATTCAGCTTTGAATTTTTTATTTTTTCTAATAATTACATCTTCATACGTATTGTATTTCAGTGCCTTGAATTTATCTAAAGTTCTAAAGATGTGGTCTGACGTGTAGTTTTCATGCAATCCGAAAATAAAATAATTTTTTAAAAATCCTTCAGAGTAGGCATAGCTAAAACCGTTACCACTATGTCGACCTTCTTGACCTCTAAAATCCGTATGAGCGTCAAAATTGACCGCATTAATCGGTTTTTTAAAAGCTAAAGAAGTGCCTTTTATATTGCCATAAGCATTGTTATGTCCGCCGCCAATTATAATTGGTTTTTTTCCTGAACTGACAATGTGATAAACCAAATCACTCACCTGTTTATCTATTTTGTCGGTTAGTTTGCGAGCTTTTTCAATGTGTTTCTTGTCTGACGCCTCATAATTATCGACCTTTTTCATCTCTTTAGAAAAGTCAAGATGTCCTAATATTAGTACTTTATTGGCATTTGTAAACGTATTACTTTGTATGTTTAGTAAGACTTTTAATGTCGCATTCCAAGCTCTTGCTGTACCTCGATTTCCATAGTTTGCGAAAACACCCACATCTTCAGGGATTCCAAAAATAACGTAGTCAACGTCCAAAGTAGTTAAAGAATCGTATATATTGGTAGAATTAGAAATTAATTGAATATGTTCTCCGAACTTAGATTCATTAGCTCTTTTTATTAATAATGTATCTAAGTCTTGTGTTTTAAATAGAACAATTTTGTCCATTATGGGAATTTAATTTTACATTTGAATAATTAAAAGTACATCATTATTTATTTCCTAACAATTAAATAATAGTAAACCAGTGTTAATTAAAAAATCAACAACTAAAAACAAAACTTATGGAGAGTACAAACAGTAACAAAAATACCGGATTAAAGATTGCCTTGGGTATTTTATTAGCCTTGTTTATTGGAACAGGATTTTATACCTCAAAATTGTATAATGAGAAAAAACAAAATGAAGCCACTTTAACCAAGGAAAAGCAATTGGTAATGAGTGATTTAAATCATATGGCAAAACAGTATGATATTGCGATAGGGGAAAATAAAGTGACCAATGAAGATTTAGTAGAAGCCAGAGGCAGAATTCAAGGATTAATGGATTCCTTGAAGATATCTCAAAGCAGTATCAGCAGTTTAATGAGTTATAGAAATAAATATTTGTCGTTACAGAAGGAAATGAATACGCTTTTAACTGAAAATGATAAATTGAAAATTGAAAATGCATTATTAGGGAGCTCTTTGGATAGCACTAATGTGAGATTGGCGGAACGTACCATGTTTACGGATTCTTTGTTGGTTCAAAACACCGAATTAGCTACAGTGGTTGAGAATGCGGCAGTCTTACAAGCTGTAGGCTTAAAAGCTTTTGGTGTCATTGAAAGAAGTTCAGGAAAGTTAATTCCGACAGAAAGAGCACGCCGTAGTGATAAAATAAGGCTTTGTTATACCGTTGCTAAAAACACGTTAGTAGGCGCTGGTGATAAAGAATTGTATGTACAGGTTTTGGATCCTAATGATAATGTTTTAGGTGCCAATGAGCAAATTCAATTTGGTGAAACGGTGCTGAATTATAGTATTGTCAGTAAATTTAATTATGAAAACAGAAATATAAATATCTGTGAGTTTGTATCGCCAAAAGGACAGTTCGATAAAGGTCGTTATACTGTGAATATTTTTAACAAGAAGGAATTGGTTTCAACCACTGAATTTACTTTAGAATAATTAGAGTATTTTTTAAAATAAAAAACCGAAAGTCATATGGCTTTCGGTTTTTTTGTGCTTTATAGATATTTAAATAATAGGGGATAAGCGTCTTATTACTTAGCTAAAATCTTTCCGCTAATGATTACGGTGTCTATAAGATTGTCACCAAAAGCATAAGGAAGATTGTTATAGCTTTCAATTTCTTTAGTGATGATCAAGTTTGCTTTTTTTCCTCTACAGATACTTCCGTATTTGTTGGATATTCCCATCGCATAAGCGCCATTTATGGTCGCAGCGTTAATTGCTTCTTCAGGGGTCATTCGCAATTTGATGCAGGCCGTACTTACTACAAAGTTCATGTTGCCACTAGGTGTAGTCCCGGGATTAAAATCGCTGGCAATTGCTAAAGGCAATCCAGCATCAATAATTTGTCGTGCTGGTGTGTATGGGATGCTTATAAAATAGGAGCAGGATGGAAGTGCTACAGGCATCGTGTTGCTCTCTTTTAACGCTTCGATGTCTTCTTGTGTCAGCTCTTCAAGATGATCTACAGAAAGTGCCTTATGGTTGACGGCGAGGGTAACGCCTCCAAAAGCATTAAACTGATTGACGTGAATTTTTGGGATGAGCCCAAATACAGCACCAGCTTGTAAAATTCGTTCGGTATCTTCTAAGTCAAAATAGCCTTTCTCACAAAATACATCAATATAATCAGCGAGTTTGGATTGGCCTACTTTAGGGATCAACTCAGAAATCACGAGGTCTACGTATTTTTCCTTATGATCTATAAATTCCTTAGGCACAGCATGGGCAGCAAGTAAGGTCGTCTTAATGAGTGCTAAAGACTCTTTTTTTAAGCGTTTGATAACACGCAGCATTTTTAATTCGGCTTCTACCGTTAAACCGTAGCCGGATTTTATCTCAATGGCGCCAGTGCCCAGTTTCATGACGTTGTTTAATCTTTTTAAGGATTGCTCGTAAAGATCCTCTTCTGAGGTGTTTTGTAGCACTTCTGCAGAATTCAATATCCCACCGCCACGTTGGGCAATTTCTTCATAGGATAAACCATTGATCCGATCTACAAATTCTTGCGATCGATCGCCGGCATACACAAGATGGGTATGGGAATCGCACCATGCAGGAAGGACCATTTTTCCTTTGGCATCAATCACTTCGTCAGCTTCATATTCCTCATGATCCATATAATCTGACATCGCTCCATATTCTACAATCGTATCATGTTCAATGATTAAATATGCGTTTTTTATCGTGGGAAGAATTTTCATGTCTTCACCTTTTACTATGGTAACATTGTTCTCTCTAACTTGAATGAGCTCCTTGATATTGATAATAAGTATGGACATATGTATGATTTTAATCTTAATGGATTGCGAAATAGGTATAAAAAAAAGCAAGTTATTAAAATAAACTTGCTTTTTTTAAATTTACGGTGGCGTTATATTTTTAAAACCTGGTTAATAGAGATTATTTAAGTTCACCCACCATATTTTCAGGTTTTACCCATTCATCATAGTCTTCAGCAGTTACATAGCCCAGGTTGACGGCTTCTTCTTTCAAAGTCGTTCCGTTTTTATGTGCCGTATTGGCAATTTCTGCGGCCTTGTAATAGCCTATTTTTGTATTTAGAGCAGTAACCAACATCAAAGAGTTGTTTAATAAATGTTTGATGACATCGTGGTTAGGCTCAATGCCTTGGGCGCAATGTTCATCAAAACTTCTACAAGCATCTCCTAAGAGCTGAGCAGATTGTAATAAGTTTGCGGCCATCATAGGTTTGAACACGTTCAATTCATAATGGCCTTGAGTACCGCCAACAGTTACAGCGACATCATTGCCCATTACTTGAGCACAAACCATGGTTAAGGCTTCACATTGTGTTGGATTAACCTTTCCTGGCATGATTGAGCTTCCTGGCTCATTAGCTGGGATGATGATTTCTCCAATACCGCTTCTCGGACCAGAGGCCATCATACGGATATCATTGGCGATTTTATTTAAACTCACAGCCAATTGCTTTAAAGCACCATGTGTTCCTACTAAGGCATCATGAGCGGCAAGCGCTTCAAACTTATTGGGCGCTGTGATAAAAGGTAAACCTGTAAATTTCGCAATGTATTATGCAACGAGTTCGCTATA
>JBDTKP010000107.1:0-8210 GCA_039935255.1 Gelidibacter sp.
CAAATTGCACGGTATAGAACTTTTGCATGTGCATTATGCCATTCCGCATGCCTATGCCGCCTATATGGCTAGAGAAATGTTGCAAGAAGAAGGTATTTACGTACCTATTGTAACTACCCTTCACGGTACAGATATTACATTAGTAGGGAGTCATCCTTTCTATAAAACCGCAGTTACTTTTAGCATTAATAAATCCGATGCTGTAACCTCGGTTTCTCAAAGTTTAAAAGATGACACGATTCGTTTATTTGATATTAAAAGAGAAATAGATGTGGTGCCTAATTTTATTGACTTTAGTCGACATATTACACATTTTGAAGACTGTCAGCGTTGGATTATGGCAAATGAAGACGAAAAAATTGTCACCCACATCAGCAATTTCCGCAAAGTGAAACAGATTCCTGATGTAATCAAAATATTTAATAATATCCAAAAGGCAATTCCAGCAAAATTGATGATGGTAGGTGAAGGGCCTGAAAAGGCGGCCGCAGAGCGGTTATGTGCAAAACTCGGTATTTTAGATAGAGTGGTCTTTTTTGGCAACAGTCATGAAATAGACAAAATCCTTTGTTTCAGCGATTTGTTCTTATTGCCTTCCGAAACCGAGAGCTTTGGTTTAGCAGCTTTAGAAGCAATGGCATCAGGAGTTCCAGTTATTTCGAGCAATACGGGTGGAATTCCTGAGGTTAATATAGAAGGTGTTTCTGGATTTTTAAGTGATGTCAATGATGTTGAAGATATGTCAAAAAACGCTATTTATATTCTGAGCGACGAAGAAAGACTTAAAACCTTTAAAACTAATGCTGCCAAAGAATCTGCAAAATTTGCAATCGAGAATGTAGTGCCTCAGTACGAAGCCATTTATGCTAGAACTTTAAAAAACTGCGAATTTATTAAGTAGAATCAAGTGTAAGGAATATCTAAAAATTCAACAACTAAGTTTAGAGAGTAACATTTTCAAATAATTGACGGTTGTAGATTAATGTCAAACACTTAAATACAAGTATAAAAAAACCATCATTACTTTAAATAATGATGGTTTTTTTGTCTTCCGATGTAGAAGAGTTATTTGAATTAGAATCTGTATCTAACTCCTAAGGCGATATCAAAGCCTAAGTCATCATTCCGATAATAATTATTTCCCAATGCAAACTCAGGTCTGAAATCTAAGGATAACATTAAAGGAATATCAAAAATGTATTCAATACCTATATCACCTCCAATAAACACGTAAGTTTGATTTTTCAAATAACGATCATCACTATCTTTATATTTTGAACTATAACTTCCAAGACCTGCTCCAGGACCGGCATACCAATTGAAGCCGCCATCAATGTTCCAAACCCACTGGTAAATACCAGCAAGTTTAAAACCGTTATAATTGCTACCACTTCGCAGCCCTAAGTCTAATTCTAAACGGTTGCTATCACTAAGACCAAGTTGATAGGAAACTTCAGCTCCAAATCCATCACTATCACCAATACGTAAACCGATGGCATTGTCCGCAATATCTTGTGCATTCATAAACATAGTACTACCAATAAAGGCAATTGCTATTAAAAATATTTTTTTCATATTTGAGTTTTTAAGTTTTAACAAAAATACATCTTGTATTTATAATCCTAAGAAAAGATCTCGCTAACTTTATGTTAAAATTAGCAAAATACCCTTAAATTTAACTGCAATTTGAATAATCCAAGAAGTTCACAGAAAACAATGACGCATAATTTAAATAAAAAAGTAGAAAATCTTAAAAAACAGTTAACAGGAGATTTCTTTACGGATGATTTAATGAAAACACTGTATGCAACAGACGCCTCTGTATATAGAAAGATGCCTTTAGCCGTTGCTTACCCCAAAACCATTGAGGATCTTAAATTGTTGATTCATTTTGCACAATCCAATAAAACCTCTCTAATCCCACGTACAGCAGGCACATCATTAGCCGGCCAATGTGTGGGCGAGGGTATCGTCGTGGATGTGTCCAAATATTTTACCAAAATTCTTGATTTCAATGAAAAAGCGAAGACCGTTACGGTCCAGCCTGGTGTTGTGCGAGATGAACTCAACAACTACCTAAAATCATTCGGACTATTTTTTGGTCCCAACACGTCCACTTCAAATCGTTGTATGATAGGAGGTATGGTAGGTAATAATTCCTCGGGAACAACTTCAATTCAATATGGTGTGACACGTGATAAAGTTTTGGAATTAAAGACCTTGCTAAGCGATGGGAGCGAGGTGCTATTTAAAGACCTCACTTCTGAAGTGTTTTTTAATAAAACAAAAGAACATTCCTTCGAAGGGCATATTTATAAAACACTATACGAGGAACTCCATTCCGAGTCCGTTCAAAAAAGAATCATTGATAATTTTCCAAAGCCTGAAATCCATCGAAGAAACACAGGTTATGCTGTTGATGAACTCTTGAAAAGCGAGGTGTTTACAGAAATTTCTGAACCGTTCAATATGTGTAAACTATTATCGGGAAGTGAAGGCACTTTGGCGTTTACAACCGAAATAACATTACAATTAGATGTATTGCCACCAAGTGAAAGCATGATGGTTACCGCGCATTTCGACAGTATAGAAAAGTGTCTACAAAGTGTCGAACTGACCATGCGACACAATCTTTACACATGTGAAATGATGGATAAAACCATTTTAGATTGTACCAAACAGAATAAAACCCAAGCAGAAAACAGAACCTTTATTATTGATGACCCCAAAGCCATATTAATGTGTGAGGTCAGAGCGAATTCATTTGAAGACGTTCAAAAGCAAACCGAGGAGCTTATTAATGCCATTCAAAATTCCGGCTTGAGTTATGCATGTCCTGTTCTCATAGGGTCAGATATTGAAAAAGCGGTGGAACTAAGAAAAGCAGGGTTAGGACTTTTAGGGAATATGGTGGGCGATAAAAAATCAGCAGCTTGCATTGAAGATACTGCCGTCGCATTACCAGATTTAGCAAATTATATTGCCGAATTTACGCAACTAATGAAAGGTCATAAGCAAGAAGCCATTTATTACGCGCATGCAGGTGCAGGCGAATTACATTTAAGACCCATTCTGAATCTTAAAAAAAGTGAAGATGTCGTTTTGTTTAGACAGATAACTACGGATGTCGCGCATTTGGTCAAGAAATATCGTGGCTCCATAAGTGGGGAACATGGTGACGGCATTGTACGAGCGGAGTTTATTCCGTTGATGATTGGAGAAGAAAACTACCAATTACTCAAACGTGTAAAAAAAGTCTTTGATCCTCATAATATCTTTAATCCGGGGAAAATTGTAGACGCCTATCCAATGGATGAAAATCTGAGATACCAAGCGGATAGATCTGAGCCTGAAATTGAAACCATGCTCGATTTTTCGGCATCCTTGGGTATCTTAAGAGAAGCTGAAAAATGCAATGGCTCAGGAGATTGTAGGAAGCTACCAGAGTTTGGCGGCACGATGTGTCCAAGCTATAGAGCCACACGCAATGAAAAAGACACCACACGCGCCAGAGCAAATGCCTTGCGTGAATTTTTGACCAATTCAGAAAAAACAAATAAGTTTGATCATCAAGAACTAAAGGAGGTTTTCGACCTTTGCCTCAGTTGTAAAGCTTGCGCCACTGAATGTCCAAGTAGTGTGGATGTGGCGAGTTTAAAGGCGGAATTTCAATACCAATACCAAAAGGCTAATGGCATTTCTTTAAGAACAAAACTGTTCGCTTATAACAATGATTTGAACAGACTTGGAAGTAAGTTTCCTCAGCTATCAAATTTCTTTTTTCAAAACAAAATAACGTCGTCGTTATTAAAAAGCACCTTCAAAATTGCTAAAGAAAGAGCATTGCCTTTGATCTCAAATAAAAGTTTAGATAAGCATATTGAAGTTTATAGAAATGAGTTAGTTAAAGATAATTATATTAAAACAATTTATTTCTTTAATGACGAATTCACTAATTATTTGGACACCCCAATTGGACAGGATGCCATTGAACTTTTAAAAGGCTTAAATTATAACTTAAAGTTTGTTTCACATTCAGAGTCTGGGCGTGCATTTCTATCTAAAGGACTTCTTGAACAAGCTAAAAAAGCGGCCAATGAGAATGTGAAAATTTTTAAAGATTTAATTTCTTCAGAAACACCCTTAATTGGCATTGAGCCTTCTGCTATTCTAAGTTTTACGGATGAGTATCCAAAATTAGCCGATGACAAAATTGCTGCCCAAAATATTGCAAAACACACGTTTTTAATAGAAGAGTTTATTCTCCAGGAAATCGATTTGGGACACATCAAAGCCTCGCAATTTACAAAGGATTTTAAAACCATTAAGTTTCACGGTCATTGCCATCAAAAGGCACTGCGCAACCAATTGTCCAGTTTTAAAGTGCTGAATTTACCCGAAAACTATAAAGTGACCATCATACCGAGTGGTTGCTGCGGTATGGCTGGAAGTTTTGGGTATGAAAAGGAACACTATGAAGTGAGCATGCAAATAGGTGAGCAAACATTGTTTCCTGCCGTTAGAAAGGCTCCTGAAACAACGATCATCTCTGCCAATGGCACGAGTTGTAGACATCAAATCAAGGATGGCACTCAAAAAGAAGCTTTGCATCCCGTTACAATTTTGAGACAAGCACTTTTACGAGCTTCTCTTTGAGATCAGAATTTTTTGTTTAACAATTAACTTCAGAGTGAACACTTTACCTGAATGCATTGACGCTAAACGGATAACGTAGAATAAAATTAAATTTATTAAGAATTAGAATCTTACGACGTTTAAAAATTCAAAAGCCTTTTAAGATTCTATTCTTTTGTTTCTGTCAGAATACATTTATATTAGCATAAAATAACATATATGGCTGGAAATTCCTTCGGAAAATTATTTAAACTCACAACTTTTGGTGAGTCTCATGGTGTAGCAATTGGAGGTGTTATTGATGGTTGCCCATCAGGAATCCAATTAGATTTTGAAGCGATTCAATTAGAGATGGACCGTCGCAAACCAGGACAGTCTGATATTGTTACCCAACGCAAGGAGTCTGACGTGGTTGAATTTCTATCAGGTATTTTTGAAGGCCAAACAACAGGCACACCAATAGGCTTCATCATCAAAAATACGGATCAAAAATCAAATGATTATTCGCATATCAAAGATGTATATCGCCCAAGTCATGCCGATTACACCTATGATAAAAAATATGGTGTACGCGATTATAGAGGCGGTGGGCGAAGTTCAGCACGAGAAACAGCATCTCGCGTTGTAGCGGGTGCTATTGCAAAACAAATGCTGAAAGATGTTAAAATCCATGCCTATACCTCTTCCGTAGGGGACCTCTTTTTAGAAAAACCTTATCAAGATCTTGATTTTTCATTGATTGAAAGTAATACTGTGCGTTGCCCTGATGAAGCTATTGCCAATCAAATGATTGAGCGCATTAGAGAGATCAGGAAACAAGGTGATACTATTGGTGGAACAGTGACTTGTGTGATTCAAAATCTCCCTGTCGGATTGGGTGAGCCCGTGTTTGATAAACTCCATGCCGAACTTGGCAAAGCCATGCTATCCATCAACGCTGTTAAAGGTTTTGAATATGGCAGCGGATTTTGCGGAGCCAAAATGAAAGGCAGTGAACATAACGATCAATTTAACGAAGACGGCACTACGAAAACAAATTTATCAGGAGGTATCCAAGGGGGTATCAGCAATGGCATGGATATATACTTTAGAGTAGCCTTTAAACCCGTGGCCACCATCATTCAAAAACAGGACACGCTCGATAGCAAAGGAGATATTGTAGAAATGCAAGGCAAAGGAAGACATGATCCTTGTGTGGTGCCAAGAGCCATTCCTATCGTCGAAGCTATGGCTGCCCTGGTAGTAGCAGATTATGCACTCCTGCGCAGACAGGAGCTTCATGAATAACCCAACACCTGCGAAGGCAGAAGCCTCATGAACAAACTGACATGACTTTAAAGTTATCAACTTGAATTCTAACATATATTAAAAGATCCCTGCCTTCGCAGGAATTTACCTCTTATGAAAAAACTAGCATTACATTGGAAAATCGTTATCGGAATGGTCCTTGGTATTATTTGGGCGCTAACTTCCAGTTATATGGGTTGGAGCAAATTTACTATCAATTGGATTGACCCATTCGGTACTATTTTCATCAACTTGTTGAAGCTTATAGCGGTACCATTAGTATTGTTTTCCATAATAGGTGGTGTTGCTAATATTGGAGATCCTTCAAGCTTAGGAAGAATGGGAGGCAAGACCTTGCTCCTTTATCTGGTAACCACAGTATTCGCCATTTCTCTAGGGTTAGTTCTAGTCAATACCATTCAACCAGGTAAACTTATAGATGAACAAAGTCGCATAGACAACCGTATCAATTATGAAATTTGGGCAAGTTCTCAAGGCTACGAAATTAAAGATGGGATCAACTATTTGAAAGACCCTGCTTTTTTTGAAAGAGCACAAATCATTTCCGATTTGACCAAACAAGATTTAAAGGAGGTTTCCGTATCCGATAAAATTGATACAGCAGATAAGCGGAAGGAAACAACGCCGTTACAACCATTGGTTGATATTGTTCCTGATAACTTTTTCTATTCATTATCCAGCAATGGCTTGATGTTACAGATTATCTTTTTTGCAATCTTCTTCGGAGTTTGTCTGTTGTTTATTCCCAGCGAAAAATCAGCACCAGTGTTAAAGCTTGTAGATGGCATCAATGAGGTTTTTCTCAAAATGGTAGATATAGTCATGCAGGCCGCACCATTTTTCGTTTTCGCATTATTAGCAGGTGTAGTAAGTAAAATGGCAGGAGATGATATTGGGAAAGTAGTTGAAATTTTCAAAGGTTTAAGTTGGTATTCTATGACGGTTCTAATCGGTCTCCTGATTATGATATTTATAACTTATCCCGCCATACTTAAGACCTTCGTTAAAAAAATACCATATTCAGGTTTCTTTAAAGCCATGAGTCCTGCACAAACCTTAGCCTTTTCAACGTCTAGTAGTGCTGCCACCCTTCCTGTAACCATGGAGTGTGTGGAACAAAATCTTGGTGTTGACAAGAAGATTAGCAGTTTTGTGTTGCCTGTTGGCGCCACGGTCAATATGGACGGGACAAGCCTTTATCAAGCCGTTGCCGTTATCTTTTTAGCACAATTGCACATGATTGATTTGACCATTGGTCAGCAATTAACAGTGGTCATGACCACTACCTTGGCTTCTATTGGATCAGCAGCAGTCCCTAGTGCTGGTTTGGTCATGTTGATTATTGTACTGGATTCCGTGGGCCTTAATCCTGCTTGGATCGCTATTATTTTCCCAGTAGATCGTATACTAGATATGTTTAGAACAGTGGTTAACGTTACTGGTGACGCCACTGTTTGTTGTATTATTGCTGACGGCGAAAACATGATGGATTATCATGGCGATAAAGATCCAACAGAAACTTTTGATTTAGATTCGTAGCCTGCAGATTATGAATCCCATTGTTTCTGCGAAGTGGTTAAAAGATAATTTAGACAGACCGGAAATGGTCATTTTAAACGCTAGTTTTCCAAAACCGGGCGTAGTTTCTGACACATTTTCAGACGAAAGATTAATTCCACATTCCCGTTTCTTTGATATTAAAAATAAATTTAGTGATGTATCCGCACCTTTTCCAAGTACATTTCCTTCAGTAGAACAGTTTACGCAGGAAGCACAGTTACTTGGCATAAACAAAAGCAGCGTTATTGTCGTTTATGATGACAAAGGAATTTACTCAAGTGCGAGAGCTTGGTGGCTGTTCAGAGCATTTGGCCATTATAATGTAGCTGTTTTAGATGGTGGTCTTCCAGAATGGAACAAATTCAATTACAGGACTGAACGCTATCAACCCTATGAAGGCTCAAAAGGGAATTTTATCGGTCTCGAAGATAAAAGTTATATGAAGTTTTTTGAGGATGTAAAAGTTGCCTCTCCATCTAAATCCTATACTATCATTGATGCACGTAATGAGAAGCGCTTTAAGTGCTTGGTTGATGAACCAAAGATAGGCTTAAGAAGAGGCACCATTCCAAATTCGATAAATTTGCCGTATGAAAATTTATTGAATGGAAATTGTCTAAGAAGTGTTGCTGAACTAAAGCAAATTTTCAATGCGTTAGTTAAACCCTCGGATAACTTGATCTTTTCATGTGGTTCCGGAATAACGG
>JBDTKP010000108.1:0-19224 GCA_039935255.1 Gelidibacter sp.
ATACTGTACAAGAAGTTTACAATCTAATACAGTCTGATTTGGAATTTGCCGCAGCCAAAGGTCCTACTTTTGTTGAGCATTTTTATACTGGAAGTTTAGCTGCAAAAGCGTTGCTCTCTAAAGTCGCTTTGAATACGGGTGATTTTAGTGCCGCAGCAACTTGGGCTCTTGAGGTGATGAACAATGCAGAAAACTATGCGCTTGAAGATCAGTATGCCTCTATCTTTTCAAATAGCTTCGAATCTTCAGAAGTCATATTTGCACCATTTTCAGGATATAGTCCAGAAGGCGGGAGCCAAATGGATTTGATTAAAAGAACAACTTTTAGTGAAACGTTAAGAGGTTTGGCAGATTCTCAAGCGGGATTGTTTGATGATGGCGATTTATCAGAAGAGGGCTCTGGCTATGATCCGCGTTTTGCTTACGCTTACTCGGAAGATACCAAAGGTAACAATATGCAAGCGAAATATCCTTTTGCTAATCGTTCAGATTCTCGAAATAACACCATATACCATCTGCGCTTAGGTGAGATTTACTTAGTGTATGCCGAGGCAGAAGCCAGGCGGGCAGGAGGTGATCTTGATGCCGCCCTAACAAGTTTAAATGCCATTAGGCTGCGTGCAGGAGTTGATGCGAAAATTCTTTCTGATAAAGCGACTTTGTTGGAAGATATCAGACAAGAAAAATTATTGGAATTATTCTTTGAAAATGGAGAACCATGGTTTGATATGGTTCGATATGATGTTCTTGGCAATCTTGATGCGACAACAGTGAAGCCAACTATTATTACAAGAGACCGATTTGTTCTGCCAATTCCTTTACAGGTCATCATTGGTAATAATACGGTTAAACAAAATCCTGGGTATTAATTTAATAAAACGAATACAGATGAGAAATTTAGTAGTAATTGCCATGATTGCGTTGTTTGCTTCTTGTAAGCAGGAACCACATATTCCTAAAGATTATGCCGTGATTCACGGTACTATCAAGAATGTAAATGACAGTATTAGTCTTCGTCTTTACAATCCGGAAACTTCAAAGTCAGTAATTATTGAAGTAGACAAAGACGGAAACTATAGGGACACTTTAAAGCTTAATAAGCCAACAATGTACAATGCCGTTTATAACAATGTATTTGTATTGTATCTTAAAAACGATATGGATCTTCAATTAGACTTCAACTCTGAGAAAATCCAAGAAACCATTACGTTTAAAGGAAATGGTGAAGAGGAAAACAACTTCTTAAAATATAAGTCCAAACATGTAAGTGGTCTTTTTGGTAAAGATTACAAAGAGTATTTGAGTATGAATGCCGAGGAATTCAATACAAAGACCAATAATTTTGTGAAGGATTTTAATGCTGAGTTGGATAAAAAAGCTTCAATGTTGGACGCTTCTTTTGTTGCGAAAGAAAGAGCAGACATGGAAGAGTTCAAAGTGAACATGGAAGCACAGCATCAAGAACAATTGGAAATCAACGCAAAATTAGGAAAAGGAAAACCTTCGCCAGATTTTATAGAGTACACCAATTACAAGGGGGGTACATCTTCTTTAGCAGATTTTAGAGGAAGCTATGTGTATATTGATGTATGGGCAACTTGGTGTGTACCTTGTATTTATGAAATCCCGTTTTTGAAAAAAGTTGAGAAGCAATATGCAGACAAGAACATCAAATTTTTGAGTATATCTGCTGATGAGTCAAAAAACGAGCAAAAATGGAGAAATATGATCAAGGATAAAGATCTGCATGGCGTTCAGTTGTTGGCAGATAAAGCTATGGAATCTCAGTTCATCGTGGATTATTACATCTATGGCATTCCACGTTTTATATTGATTGATCCACAAGGTAATGTTGTTTCATATGATGCGCCAAGACCTTCAGAAGAAGAGTTGAAAGACCTGCTTAACAGTTTAGATATTTAAAAATTTTGAGATTAGTAGCATTGCTTTAATTTGAATTAGCCTTCATTTTTGCAATTAAGAGGTTATCCGTATTGGGGTAGCCTCTTTTTTTACCAGTGTCTCGAATCTTGGGAGCTATCGGGAGCAATCTCGTAAATTTGGAATATTAGGTTTTTCACGATGTTTTATTGGGCACATTTGAAAGTTCATGTAGAAGGCATCTGCATTGACTTTCATTCTTTTTCCCGCCTTATAACATAGATTATAAAACATAAAATCACAACTCAATTAATTATTAGTTGTGACTAAATTTTGTTAATTTAATGACTTTAAAAAAGACTCATAAATCAGTGCTTAACGATATGAAAAAACTACTTCTTTTATTCCTTCTGGGTGCCTCACAACTAGGCAACGCACAAATGAAGGTAGATGATGTTAAAACTTTTGTTTTAAAAAATGGAATGAAATTTTTAGTTGTTGAGGATTTTTCCATTCCCAACGCTAATATGTATTTGTTTTACAAAGTGGGCAGCCGTAATGAATACCAGGGAATTACTGGTCTATCGCATTTTTTTGAACATATGATGTTTAATGGTGCCAAAAAATATGGTCCGAAAATGTTCGATCAAACCATGGAGTACAATGGCGGTTCCAATAATGCTTACACGAACGTCGATGTAACCGTATATACTGACTGGTTTCCCGCGTCGGCAGCTGAGGTGATGTTTGATCTGGAAAGTGATCGCATAGCCAATTTGAGCATCGATCCTTCCATGGTAGAAAGTGAGCGCGGTGTTGTATTGAGCGAGCGCAGAACAGGGCTGGAGAATTCTCCGTGGCGACAACTTTTTGAAAAAGTTCAGGCTACAGCTTTTCAAGAGCATCCCTATCATTGGCCGGTAATTGGTTACGAAGATGATATGAAAAATTGGACGCAAGCCGATTTGGAACGCTATTTCAAAACTTATTACGCACCAAATAATTGTGTCGTGATAGTTTCGGGAGCGCTTAAATTTGATAAGGTAAAAGCGTTGGCCGAAAAATATTTAGAGCCAATCCCTTCACAAGCAGAGCCACCTAAAGTGCATATTGTTGAGCCTAAACAAATTGGAGAACGTCGTATCACCGAGCAAAAAGAAGTGGCCACACCTTATCTTCTTATTTCGTACCACACGCCTGAATCTAAAAATGAAGATTATTATGCACTCAGTATGTTGAGTTGTATTTTGGGCAATGGGCAATCCTCTCGATTATATTCGGAATTGGTAGATCAAAAGCAATTGGCCACGCAAATTTTTACATCTTTTGGAACTTCCTTTGATCCTTATTTGTTCTCTGTAGCAGCGGTTGCAAATAAAAATGTAGAAGAATCAGATTTAGAAAAATCAATCTATATCGAAATCGAGAAAATAAAAACAGATGGGATCAGCGAAACCGAACTTCAGAAAATCAAAAACCAGAAATTAATGGAGTTTTACAGCCAAGTGGAAACCATAAACGGTAAATCCAATACGCTAGGTACTTATGAACTCTTTTTTGGGGACTATAAAAAAATGTTCAGTGCTCCTGAAAACTATAATAAGGTTACAGTAAAGGATATTCAAAATGTTGCGAAAAAATATTTTTCAAAAAGCAACAGGACAGTGGGAGTTTTAAAATCAAACGTTGAAAATTAAGGTATAAATCTGATGAAAAAAGTTATTCTAATTATAATGGTAATGCTGGCAACTCCGGCAATTATACTGGCACAGTCCTTTCAATTGCCAGACTACACTACCTTTACATTGCCAAACGGTCTGGTAGTTAATTTAATGGAGCAACACGATGTCCCTGTTATTGCACTTTCTGTGGTCATTCCTGCGGGTGCCATATACGATGACGAAAAAGCTGGCTTAGCCTCCCTTACGGCCGATGCCTTGAAATTGGGAACAAAGAATTACACCAAAAGGCAACTGGATGAAGCATTAGATTTTGTAGGTGCCAATATAAATACCATGGCGCGTAAAGAATACGCTTCGTTGACTGCGAAATTTGCTTCAAAAGACCGAGAGGAAATTTTGAGCCTTGTTAAAGATATACTGCTTTATCCTACCTTTGATGAGACAGAATATGAGAAAGAAAAAAACCGTGCGCTTGTGGCGATAGAGCGTCAAAAGGAAAGCCCAAGAAGTATCATTCAATCTTATTTTGACTTCTTGATTTATGGGGATCATGTTTACGGTAATATCCCCCAAGGAACCCTAGAAACGATAGGGGCCTTAAAATCGTCAGACTTAAAGGAGTTTTATACGATTAATTATTCTCCAAATGGTTCGGCCATAAGCATCGTCGGTGATTTTTCCAGTAAGGAAATGAAAACCATGATTACGAAATTGTTTTCTGAATGGAAAAAATCCTCCACCGAAAAAATCAATTTGGCCTTACAACCACTTCCTAATCCTTCGGAATCTAGAGTATTATTGGTAAACAAGGACGATGCTAAGGAGTCAACGTTTTATATCGGATCTCCAGGCATTAGCAGAAACAATCCAGAATTCGTAGATATTTCGATTATAAACACCCTATTTGGCGGTCGTTTTACTTCGATGTTAAATGATGAATTAAGAGTTAATTCTGGGTTGACCTATGGCGCAAATAGCAGATTCGATCCTTTAAAATATGGCGGCTCCTTTACTATTTCAACCTTCACCGCCAACGAAACCACGGAAGCGGCGCTGAACAAGACTTTCGAGGTCTTAAATACGTTGCACAGTAAAGGCTTGGATGAAAACTCTTTAGCTTCTGCAAAAAATTATGTAAAAGGACAGTTTCCACCGAAATATGAAACTGTGAGTCAGCTTTCTGGATTACTCGGAGAAATGTTTTGGTATGATTTGGATAAATCCTATATAAATAATTTCCAAAAAACAGTCGATGCACTGGATCTGAAAAAAGCCAACGAAATTATTAAAACCTATTTTCCAAAGGATAATCTTCAAATTGTTTTAATCGGGAAAGCCTCAGAAATAAAAGAAATTGCTCAGAAATACGGGAAAGTAATCGAAACGGAAATCAATACCTATCCCAAAATGTAATGCGCTTGATTTAACGATGGAAATACATTGGCTGTGTTTGTTTGTCTCAAATAGGACACAGTCTTTTCTTTATTTTTTTGTCAAATATGCCATGTCTAAAAGGTTCAACATTTCCAGATGATGGATCCAAATATGCTAAGACGTGAGGATAAAAAAGTTTAAAGGATATGCGGATCTCATGATGTTTATTTAGTCATCATTGAAATACATTTAAAATGTCATTTTTTTTATAAAATTACTTTTCTGAAGAAGTGTATTTTTTACTTAATTCCGACAGCATTTCATCGCTCATTTTTTTGAGATCAAAGTCATGTTTCCAGTTCCAATCCTTTCTGGCAACGCTGTCATCAATAGATTTTGGCCATGAATCTGCAATTTTTTGTCTAAAATCTGGATTATAAGTAATGGCGAAATCTTTGATATGCTTCTGAATTTCATTAGCCATCTCTTTAGGTGTAAAACTTATAGCCGCCAGATTATAGGAGGATCTTATGGTCAATTGATCAGCAGGTGCATCCATAATTTGGATGGTCGCATTAATAGCATCATCCATAAACATCATTGGCAATTCGGTCTCTTCAGATAAAAAACTTTCATACTGTCCATCAGTAATGGCTTTATGATAAATTTCAACGGCATAATCTGTGGTGCCACCACCAGGCATGGTTTTCCAACTGATTATCCCAGGATAGCGCACGCTGCGCACATCAACGCCATACTTATCAAAGTAATATTCGCACCAACGTTCGCCTACTTGCTTAGTCATACCATAAACCGTGGTCGGTTCCATAACCGTGTGCTGAGGTGTTTGCTCTTTCGGTGTCGTAGGTCCAAACACTGCAATACTGGATGGCCAGAAAACTTTATTTATAAATTTAGCCTTCGCCAGATTTAAAACATGAAACAAGGAATTCATATTCAAGTCCCAAGCTTTCATAGGATACTTTTCTCCAGTAGCACTCAACATGGCAGCCATTAGATAAATAGTGTCTATTTTGTGTTTTTCTACACAAAGTAAGATAGATCCATAATCTTGCGCATCCACGATTTCAAAAATTCCAGAATTGACCAAGTCAACATTGTTATAACTGATGTCGGATGCAATTACATTTTCATCACCATGAATACTTCTTAATTTGAAGGTTAATTCTGAGCCAATCTGACCGCATGCGCCAATAATGAGAATTTTTTGAGCCATTGTTGATAAATTTGAGTGCAAAAGTACAAAGTTTTTTTATGAAGAATATGGTGTTTAATAGAATGAATTTTCCTTTTTAACATAGTGAAGGGTCATAAAAATCTTTCATCGAGTTGAAGACTGTAAACAATTTACCCGGTCTGTATCGTCAAACAAGAAATTTTACACACTTCTTAGAAAAAAATAAAACCTTAAAACTTTGCTAAGTATCTTTAAATCAGTTATTTATTGATTAACTTTGTATTGATTTAGGCCGTGGCATATTTATTTCATATTAGTTAGTATCACAACAAACAAACAAGATTTAAACAACAAATTTAAAATATTATGAAAAAAGTAATTTTAACAGCAGCAATCCTATTAGGAGGATTATCAACATATGCAACCCCAGTAGATACGATGAACCAAGCAAATGGCGTTGCGATACTAATACAACAAGAATTTAAAGAGATCCAAATTTCAGAGCTTCCACAAGCCGTGCAAGATGCACTAGTCGCAGATTTAGAAACTGCCACTTTACATAAGGCTTATGTGAACGCTGAGCAAGAATATAAATTGGAAGTTACTCTTGATGGAACTTCATTAACCCTGTACGCCGATAAGGACGGTAACTGGATTGAAAAAGAATAATTTCTGACTTCAAACGGGAGTACAACATTTTAAAACAAACTATTAAACTCAAAATTTAAAATATTATGAAAAAAGTAATTTTAACAGCAGCAATTGTATTAGGAGGGATATCAACATATGCAACATCAGCATTTGCAATCACACAAACGGACGAAATAGTAACAGCTGTACAGGACGATTATAAGGAAATAAATACCGAATCTCTTCCACAAGCTGTGAAGGATGCCTTAGCAGCAGATTTTGAAACTGCCACTCTTGATAAAGCTTATGTAAATCATAAGCAGGAATATAAATTAGATATTACTGTCGATGGGGCATCATCAACTGTTTATGCTGATAAAGATGGAAACTGGATTGAAAAAGAATAAGTTTTCACTTATCGCAATAGTATAGTACAACATTTAATGAACAAATATTAAAACTAAAATATTATGAAAAAAGTAATTTTAACAGCAGCAATTATATTAGGAGGATTATCAACTTATGCAACATCAGCATTTGCAATCAGCCAAACAGAGGAACTAGAAATAACAGTACAGCAGGAATATAAGGAAATTAAAGCCGAAGCACTTCCACAAGCTGTGAGAGATGCATTAGCAGCAGACTTTCAGACCGCTACTCTAGATAAAGCTTACGTAAATGAGGAGCAAGTTTATAAATTGGAAATTACTGTTGATGGAGAAGAGTCAACGGTATACGCTGATAAAGATGGAAACTGGATCGAAGCTGAATAAGGTTCGACTTTAATTTAAGCAAAAAAAGGACGTTTTTTTAAAACGTCCTTTTTTTTTATGTTTTTTTTAGAGGGTTTACTGAGTTTAACTTGATATTTTTGTAAAAACGATAAAATTATGAGTGCGATTCTGTTGGTTGAAGATGATGTCAGTTTCTCTGAGATGTTACGACGTTTTTTAGAGCGTCATCAGCATGAGGTTACTTTATCTTATACACTTGAAGATGCAAAAATAAAAGTCAAGAATACTAATTTCGATTTGGTGTTTACAGATCTCAGACTTCCTGATGGCGACGGGATTGCTTTATTAAATCATATTAAAACCAAAGACACTTCTGTTCCTGTAGTTTTGATGACGGGTTATGCTGAAGTTTCCTCCGCTGTTAAAGCGATGAAAGATGGTGCTTTTGATTATATCTCCAAACCTTTTAACCCTGAAGAGGTATTACAGGTTGTTAAAAATGCGCTGAAAGAAAAACAAGAAATTAAAAACCCCAAAGTATCAACAGCATCGGTTCAAAAAAAGAAGCCTGAAACTGCTGCAGGATTTGTATCTGGTATAAGTGCTGCTTCTAAAGTATTATATGACCATATCAATCTGGTAGCACCGACAAACATGTCAGTTTTGATTTCTGGCGAGAGCGGGACCGGCAAGGAAGTTGTGGCCAAAGCCATCCATTTAAAAAGCTCAAGAAGAAATCAGCCTTTTATTGCGGTCGATTGTGGGGCCATCCCCAAGGAGATTGCAGCCAGTGAGTTTTTTGGACATAAGAAAGGCTCTTTTACTGGGGCTATCAATGATAAAATAGGACATTTTGAAGCTGCAAACGGGGGAACACTTTTTTTGGATGAGGTAGGGAATTTAACATACGAAAACCAAATTCAGTTGTTGCGCGCCCTGCAGGAAAGACGCGTTAAACCGATTGGCAGCAATGCCGAGATTGAAGTGGATATCCGCTTGTTGACAGCAACTAATGAAGATTTATTAAAAGCTGTGGAACAAGGCGATTTTAGAGAAGACCTCTACCATCGGTTGAATGAATTTTTTATAAAAGTTCCCAATCTTCAAGAACGGAGAGATGATCTTATTCTTTATGCCGATTTCTTTTTGGATAATGCTAATGAACAATTGAACAAATCCATCATTGGTTTTTCACCAGAGGTGTTAAAAGTATTTCAAACCTATACCTGGCCAGGCAATTTGCGTGAACTTTCCAATGTTATCAAGCGTGCTACCTTATTAACTACTGGAGAAGTGATTCAAAAAGAAGTTCTTCCAGTTGAGTTGTCTGCTGCGCCAAAAAAAGAAGCGACACCACAGTCTTTTTCTGTTAAGACCAATGAGAAGGAGTTAATCTTAAAAGTTCTTCAAGAAGCTAATCACAATAAGACCAAAGCAGCAAAATTGCTTAATTTTTCTCGAAAAACCCTTTACAACAAGCTTAAGGAGTATGACTTAGAGTAATATAAGTTTCCATATTTTCACAAAAGGAGTTGAGTTCTATTTCTAATGCATGTAAAAGTTGTTCATCAACAACAGGGGTATGTTCCAAGATTTCCAAATGTGGCACCACAGTAGTGGCATGAAGTTGTTTGAACATGGTGGGCATTCTGTGACTCAAATCGTTGATGGTTTTGAGGTCATTATGTTGCTGCGCCAATTTTAACTCGGCCATGTGTTTTTTGGTGTCCTTTAAAAATATTTCTAAAAGTGATTTTAAAGCGTCTTCATCATAATTCAAAAACCCGGCAATGGATTGGGTGTCGAAGTAGTCAGAGCGATAAGAGGTTTTTTTGCTGTCTTCTTCTTCAGGCAGCGTGATACTTTCTGGAAATAATTCACTTAAAATATCAAACCAAATATGACCTTCAAAAGGTTTGTAGACCACTCTAGAGAAGCCGCTATTGATATATTCTTCCGTGTTAATGTCCAGTCTTCCGGTCATTGCAATAATGGGCTGCTGTTTATAAAATGGTAACTGCTTTACCGTTTCCATAAAATGAAAACCATTCATTATGGGTAACTGAATGTCGGTAATGATGACATCATAAGTGAGATCTTCAAGGGCTGCGAGTGCTGCCTTGGCATCTTCAAAAGCATAGGTCGTTACTTCGTGTTGTGCTAAAACATCTGTAACAAGTTGGCGCAATGACACATCATCATCGACCACCACTGCTTTTAATTTGAAATGGGAAGTTTCTGGTGGTGCAGGTTTAATCTCCAACGGGAGATCAGACAGTTTTACAGGGAATGAAATTTCAAAGCTGCTTCCTTCTCCAGGAGTGCTCTCTAAGGTCAATTGTCCTTTTAATAAATTGATTAATCGCTTTGAAATTGCCAAGCCCAAACCAAAGCCTGAATGTTTGGCATTAGATACTTGGTTGACTTGGGTAAACGCATTGAAAATATCCTGCTGTTTCTCTTTGCTAATCCCTATCCCTGAATCGGTAACATTGATGATAGCACTATATGCTCTGTTTTTTACCTGCAATTTAGTGCTGATAATAATATGGCCTTCCTCCGTAAATTTGTAGGCATTGCCGATAAGATTGTATAAAATTTGCTTCACTCTGAAAGGATCGGATGCAATGGTGATGTCAAGTGCGGGATCTTGTTCTAGGATCAGTTCAATAGGTTTATCAGCGTAAATGGCCTTAATATTTGCGCTCGTTTCATTCACAATACTATTAAGGTTGAAGGGCACCATCTCCATCGTAATGTGGCCATCTTCCAATTTTGAGAACTCCAACAGGTCATCCACCAATTGGCTCATATAACTGGAGGCATTTTTAATATGATCTAAATAATTGACTTCTTTGGTATTTTGTGCTGTTTTTTGAAGCAATTCACTATACCCGGAAATGGTGCTCAAGGGGGATCTTAAATCGTGGCTCACCATATTGATCAATTGTTCCCTGCTTTTTAATAAGGAATTAGTGTAGGTGTTTGATTTTTCAAGCTCATCACGATATTCTTGACTTTTCCAAAAATCGTTTAAAATGACAATAGAGAAAATCACTACCAAAATAAAACTGACAATGGCGGCCAATGAAATGATAGTTGTGCCCCGATCCAATGCGTTTTGACGCTGGGCAATGATACTTTGGGAAGAGGTGGCCATTTCGCGCTCTAAAGTGCGCAGCAAGTCTCGTAATTGGCGGGAAGTCATTAAATCATTTTCAACTAACTCACGCTCTTTGAGCATTAAAGATTGTTTTTTCGAAGCGGCTTCTTGCTGAATTTTTTGGAGCATGTTCCTGGAAGTAGTCACAATGGAATCAATCGTTTTTTGATCCACTTTATTCACGGAATCCTTGGCTTTTAAATCATTTGAAAACTGAATGAAGCCTTCTAGCACTTCTTTGGTTTTCTCGTCTATTGTTTTTGGGTTTTCTACATAATCCTCAAGCGTCAATTTCCCTAAAATGGGGTCAATGCTTTTTAGTTTTTTAATAGTCTGTTCAATGGATTTTTCAGAAGTGCTATTATCTTTAAGACGTCTTAACTCGCTTAAGTCTTGCTGTTTTTTATCAAAAATCACCTTAACACTATCTAAGAGCGCCTTTTGATAGGGATTATTTACTAAGACCATTAAGGTATCAATCGTGGTAATAAGGCTGTCATTTTGAGAGATATAAGCGCTGAATTTTTCTTCAGTATTAAGCTGAAGTGCTGCTCTTGCCAAACTTTCATTCTCATAAATATCCGCTACCAGGCTGCTTATTTTTATCAGTTTATGACGTTCCTTAAGGTCGTCAGTTTGAGTAGCGGTAAAATTTCCTATTTCAGAAAATACCAACCATCCAGAGATTGCGGCCAATATCCCAAGTGCGATATAGCCAAAGAGAACCTTAAAAGTAATTTTTCTGTTAGATGATTTCATAGATACATTTAAAAACCTGAGGCAAGATATAGATTGTCTAGCAATAGCAATGCCCTTAAAACTATTTTGTGTGGAAAAAAAAGTATTTAGGTGCATACAATAATTGAAATACTAATAAACGCGGTAACTTTTGTTTATTTACCTTTGAACTTTAATCCTTTGTTTTCAAAACTCATCTGTGGCATGAAGCAATTTTTATTTTTAAGTGTTTTAATTTTTATTGGCTGTAAGTCTGAACCAGAAGTTATAGAATCTACTTCTGAAAATCAGAAAGAATCACATACGGTAACCGCAAAGGATATTGAAAACTTGGAGTATACTGATTATTCGTTGAGTCCAGATAGTCAACAAGCTGTTTTAGATTGGCAGAAATATCTGGATTTACAAGCGAATATTGAACTTTTAAAAAATGCGAACCTTTCCTTTTTTAAGGTTGAAAAGCCAATTATGCAGGAGTTTATTATAGAACTAAGTACAGGGCAACCGGTCATCCTCACTACACCAGCAATACGGTCGCGAATGACTGTTTTAGAGACTAATTTGCTGAGGCTACAAGATCTTGCTAATCTTGATAATATAAAGAAAAAGGAACTTTTGGAAGCTATCAAAGAATGTCTTATTGCTGATGTCAATCTCAAACTTCAACTCAACAAAAAATTTGAAAAGGAAGCCCAACAAAATCAACTTCGGGTTAAAACGGAATAATACAATTTTGGGATGAGGGAGTAGGTTTGAGGTCATAGGTTTTTGGTATTAGGAGTGAGGTATCAGGGATTAGTTACTAAAGTCACGAGAACTGAGGACATTCAAAAGAAGCCTGCCGATTGCTATTTGTATAGGGAAGACTCAAGACTGCCAGCTGAAACCTGACTGCTAAAGACAAGTGTGTGAATTTGGACTTCGTGTATTTTTTCTTAATCTTTTGTTAAGATGTAACAAATACAGTCGTTTCCCTACATATAAAGAAGTAATTTTAGTCAAATTTAACAATTAAACACTATGAAAACCAATCTTAAGTACGCATTGGCGACCACTGGTTTAGTATTTATAACCATTGTTGGTTGTAAAGAAGAACCAAAAAAGGACACGGCAATGACGGACGAAAAAATTCCGGGGATTGTCCTCGAAAACATGGACACTTCTGTGAGTCCAAAAGACGATTTCTACAAATATGTTAACGGGAACTGGGAAAAGAACACCACAATTCCTGATGATGAAACCCGTTGGGGAGGTTTTGGGGTTTTGCGAAAAGCAACCCGCCAAGACGTTCTTAACATTGTAAAACAATCAAAAGAATTAGGGACGTATGCTGATGGTACTGACCAAAAGAAAGCCTTATTACTTTTTGAAAGTGAGTTGGATTCTGTAGCAAGAAATGCTGCAGGGATTGCACCACTTGAGCCAGCATTGAAAGCTATTGCAGGTATAAAGAACCTTAGTGACATGCAAACTGTTTACGCTACAGTGGACGGTGTAGGTGCGCCTTTTGCAGGCCTTGGTGCTTCGGCAAACCTGAATGATAGTAGTATGAACATGACTTGGATTTTTCCAGGAGGTCTTGGATTGCAAAGAGATTACTATTTAGATCAAGATTCAAAATCCAAGGAGATCAGACAACAATATGTAGATCATATTGCTAGAATGCTTCAATTTATTGATTATGATGAAGCAACTGCACAATCGGCCGCTAAGAAGATTTTAGCTATGGAAACTAAATTAGCAGAACCAAGATTAGATAAAGTGGCGATGAGAGATGCGCGTAACTATAACAATCCAGTTCCTTTTGCAGATTTACAAAAAATGACACCGGCCATCAACTGGCAGAAATTGGTGGATGATTTAGGTATCGATAAAAAGATTGAAACAGTTAATGTCATGCAGCCAAAGTATATGGCTTCTTTGCAAAATTTCTTAAAGCAAACCCCTATTGAAGATGTGAAAACTTTAATGGTTTGGAATACTCTTGATGGTTCTGCAAATTATTTAACCACAGAAATTGAAAAGGCAAACTGGGATTTTTATGCGAAAACTTTAAATGGTGCGCAAAAACAACGTCCAGCTGAAGAGCGCGCTTTAGGTACTGTTGATGGTGCCGTTGGTGAAGCTATTGGAAAGCTTTATGTGGAAGCAAAATTTCCACCAGAAGCTAAAGCAAAAGCTGAAGAAATGATTGCTGATGTGATCGAAGCTTTTAAGAACAGAATCACGAAGTTAGAGTGGATGACTGAAGACACGAAGAAAAAAGCAATTGAGAAATTAGATAAATTCACCGTTAAGATCGCCTATCCTGATGAGTGGGAAGACTATTCAAAACTTGCAATCAAGGAAGGAAATAGTTATGCTGAAAACATGTTGGCGGTTAGCCATTGGGCCAGAGATAAAAACTTTTCTGAAATCAATGAGCCAGTAGATAGAACAAAATGGGGGATGGCGCCACAAACAGTGAACGCTTATTTCAATCCGCGTAACAACGAAATTGTATTTCCAGCGGCTATTTTACAACCACCTTTCTACAATTATACGGCTGATGATGCTGTAAATTATGGAGGAATTGGAGCGGTGATTGGCCATGAAATTTCTCATGCCTTTGATGATTCAGGATCGCGATTTGATGGCGATGGAAACTTGAAAAACTGGTGGACAGAAAAAGATTTGGAAGAATTTACCAAACGTGGAGATGCTTTGGCTGAGCAATACAGTAGTATTGCCGTATTAGACAGTGTGTACATTAATGGTAAGTTTACTTTAGGTGAAAATATTGGAGACCTTGGCGGTGTTCTTGGAGCTTATGATGGATTACAATTACATTTTAAGAAACACGGACGTCCTGAAAATATTGATGGATTTACACCAGAACAACGTTTCTTTATGAGTTGGGCAACTGTTTGGAGAACATTATCCAGAGAAGATGCCTTAAGAACTCAAATAAAAACAGATCCACATTCACCAGGAATTCAAAGAGCAACGCAACCTTTAAAGAATGTTGATGCGTTTTACGAAGCTTTTGATATCAAAGAAGGAGATCCAATGTACTTGGCCCCTGAAAAGCGTGTGAGAATTTGGTAGTAATTTAAATACCAATATTTTATAAAAAAAAAGCAGTCTATTTTGAAATAGACTGCTTTTTTATTTGACACATTTGAGCCTTAATCCGTTCCTTTTGAACGAGACAATAAGGCCTCTTTGCTAATTCTGGCCATATTAAAATTAGGATCTAGGGATAGCGCACGATTTAAAGTAGCGATAGCAATTTCCTGATTAGCGTCTTTATCTTCGCTATAAGTCACAATGGCTTTAAGATATAATAATCCTGCTCTTAAGGACGTTTGGTAAGGCTGTTGTTGTTCGTAATAAGTGCGTCGCATCTCATCCGTGACATTAGCTAATCCATAATCTACTTTTTCTTGAGCTCCAGCAAGGTCGCCTGTTTGTAAGAGTATATCGGCAATTTCATAGGCTATGATTGGGCTAGGCTTTTTGTTATAAAGGATATTATAAAACTCTAAAGCTCGTGTACGTTCGCCCAAGGCATTTAGAGCAATGGCTTTAATTTCTGTGTTCAAATCAGAATCAGACCCAGTTTTTTCAATACCAATGGTATTTAAAGCTTCCATATTGCGACCTTCAGAAACATAAATATAGGCTAAAGTGTCTTTTCTAGCTTGACTAGGTAGAAGGACATCCAAGTGTGTCATCGCATTGAGGACGCCTTGCACATCACCTTGTTTTTTCATTTGTTGGTAATATTTTTCAAAGTGTTTTTGAAGGTCTGTTTTTGTTTGGGCCGTGATGCTTAAAGAACTCATCACGATAACAGCGAGTATAATTTTTTTCATTTTTTAAATACGGTATTCTGGCCTTTAAATCAGGACGTTATTTATGTTAATTGCGCCAAATCTATAAAAATAAATAAAACAAACTCTTAAAAGCGTGCTAATTGTTACAGTTCGTGCTTAAAGACATAATTCAAAATGCGTTCCACTTTTTCGCTTGAGATGATTTTTCCTTTGCTTGGTGTTGCGTGGTCAAAGTGGGGAAGTGGTAAGTTTTGTATTTCGCAAAGCGTTGTATAAAAGGATTCTCTTGTGGGATGCTGAGGTGTAACGGCGTTAAAATCCGTATTCCAATGCTCGTTTACGATGATGTTTTTTATAATGGCAATACAATCCTCTTGATGGATCAAATTTACGGGGCCATCAGGATCTGTGGCGTTCTCTTTTCCAGAAAGGTATTTTGCCGGGTTGCGATCGCCTCCAATCAAACCACCAAATCTTAAAATAGTGGTTTCAAAATTTAGATTGGTTTTAAAAACGGCTTCAGCACCAATCAATTGTTTTGCTGAATAGGATGGGCCACTTGGAAGGTTTTCTTCTGTAATTATGGGCATGTCTAGTGCCTCTTCATAAACAGAAGTGGAACTGACGTAAAGCACTTTTTTAATATCAGAATTTTCAATATGCTCACAAAGCAATGCCATTTGTTTTACGAAATTGGCCTCTGGGTTTTTTCGAAGTCCAGGAGGAATGTTGATCACGAGAATCTCACTATCTTTTAAGCAATCGTCAATAGCACCTGTAATGCCTTCTTCAGAAATAGAAACTAAAAAGGGAAGAATTCGAGCGTTTTTTAGAAGTTCTATTTTGCCTAAAGAGGTCGTTGAACCTTTCACAATATGGCCATTTTTCACGAGTTCTTTGGCGAGCGGGAGGCCTAGCCAACCACACCCGACAATGCTGATGCGTTTATTCAAAATTAATAGTTTTTCTTACGATTATAGCGTCGTTTAGCACGAATGGCTTCGGAATCATCGTCTTTGGGCGCTCTGGGATGTTAAGCAAATCATGTCCAACCAAGTCGAAAGAGACCTCAAACACTTCAAAAGTGGTATTTTGAGCTGCTGGAACGGTAAAATTTAATTCTATAGATTTATGTTCTGTGACCATATAACTGAACAATCTGTTTTTGATACGCTCATTAAAAACGGAAGGTTCTCCAGCTTTCTTTTCAATCTCCAATCCATTAATATTAAACGAGAGGAACGTATTGGAAGGATCCGCATAAAACTCTAAAGTATTGATAGGACGTTGCGGTGAAATAAAAACTTGAAGATGTCTCGTTTCACCAATAATCGTATCTTTTTGTGTATCGATATAAAGTGACTTTAAAGCTTTGACCTCTGTTTTTTTACTATAGGATAACTTAGTACCATACTTGCTATCAAAGTTGATGTTAGAAGCGTCAAAGACATCAGGCGCCTCGGTGAGGTAGGTTTTGGTCCAATCGTCCAGAGTTTGGTCATAAGTCGCCCAAACGGCCGTTTCATTATCTGCATTATATAAATAAATCAAGCTGTTTGGTTTCGGGCGGTCTTCGTTAAAACCAGACTTCAAATGTGCAGCGACAAAAAATCCGAAAGCAGCAATGAATAGGAGGTAGGCCCACCTGTTTTTATATCTTGAAAATCCAAAAACGGAGATGCATAATGAAAACATAATGGAAACTAATAGGGTTGTAGCAATAATGGTTTTAAGACCAAGGCCCACTGGAAACATGACGATAAATGGCGACATGATCACCAGTAATGGAAACAACAACAAGGTCATCAAAATAATATTGGGATGTTTTTGGCGCACCAACACAAAAAGGCTAATTAATCCAAAATACACAGGAATGATAAAAAAGCTGGCACCTTCCAATTTAAACGCGATAATACCACAGATAATGAGCCATAAGATCAATGGCGGGACCGCTAAACTCGCCGTGTTTTCTGGTTTGTAAACTTTGTTGTAAAGCCACATACAAACCCCTGTAGAAAATAAGGCGAAAGCCCAAATATAAAGATGTCCATTATACGGGAAGCCTTGAAGAATCTCTGCGTATTGTGGATAGATGATCAATAATACTTTCCATCCAAAATAGCCCACCACCCCGTTGATGAGCAAGGCGCCAATCCCCGGAAGGAAACCCAAAGTCATATGTTTGGAGTCTAATCTTCTTTTTTGGAGACCATAAAACACCAAGGCAAGGAAGATGAGGATGGCAAAAATAAGCATTGGTAAAATCCAGGAGTTTGGATAACTGATCATTTTGAATAGCGGCACATTAAAATAAACAGAATCCACATCGCTCTTTAAATTGCTAAGGTTAGCTTCAGAAAAATAAGCAAGTAAAGGCATCAAATAACTGCCTTGGTGCTCTAACGTATTTCTGTCCAAGCGGTCGTAAGTATCTAAAGCGGTATGGTAATCATAATGGTCGTCAATAAAAGCAAAATTCAAACCGTCGATATCACCGTCTTCCCTAAAGTAGGTCAGATCGGTATCATTGGGTAACATTTTATAGATGCTATACGCTAAGGAATTGGCCACTGGATAACTAGGATTTGCTTTTTTGAATCCGTTGATCGGGTTTTGATTTCCGCCATTGGTTTCAATGAGCATATAACTTGGACCGCCACTCCCGCGGGCTTCAAAATTTAAGACGAGCCCTACATCTTTTGCCCAAGGGTGCTGGTTTACAAAAATATCCGCACCATTCAAACCTAATTCTTCCGCATCTGAAAACAGAATGATGATATCGTTTTTAGGGGTTTTACCTTCACTTAAAAAAGCGCGTATGCCTTCCAAAATCGTTACGACACCTGAGCCAGCATCACTGGCGCCATATGACGCATGCGCTTTGCTGTCATAATGCGTTAGCAGCATTAACGCTTTGGAATTGTCGCTACCCTTAATCCGAGTCAAGATGTTTTTGGGCTTGACAATACTTCCCCATTTTTTATTTTGGCTATAAGCTTCTTGTACTTGAGTTTCCAAGCCTAAAGCGTTCAATTCCTTTATGAGGTAGTTTTTGACCACTTCATGTTCAGCAGAACCGACATAATGTGGCTTTTTGGTAATGTTTTTAAGATGTACCAAAGCACGCTCAGAAGAGAAGGCGGTGGGCTCCGTATTGAGGTCCGAAATGTGAGTTGGGATCAAAGCAAAAAAGCTCCAATAAATAGCTAAGATAATGAGCGCGAAAGCAATGGCTTTTTTAAGCATGTGAAGAAAGTTAGTTGGTAGTCTAAAGCTACAAAATTTATTTGGTGTAACTGGATGTTAGGTTAAATGGTTATTTTTAATTAAATTTAAGATTCACTAAATATTTACATTATGGCTATCAAGAGTTTTCAAGGGGCAAGAAAACAGAAAGAGAAATGTTCTGGGAAGTTGCCATTTAGGGTTTGTGATTTTATGACCAGAGATTTGATTACGTTTCGACCGGAGCAAAAAGTGATTGAAGTCGCAGAGATTCTTATCAAGCATAAAATTTCTGGAGGTCCTGTCGTCAACGAAAATAATGAGTTGGTTGGAATTATTTCAGAAGGCGATTGTTTAAAACAGATTAGTGAAAGTCGGTATTACAATATGCCGATGGAAAAAGATACCGTTGAAATGCGGATGATTAAGAATGTAGATACTTTAGATGGCGATATGAATGTTTTTGATGCCGCTAATATTTTTTTAGAATCCAAACATCGTCGATTTCCTATTCTTGATGAAGACGGTAAATTAATGGGACAGATTAGTCAAAAAGACATTCTAAAAGCGGCTTTGCAAATGAAAGGTCATAATTGGAACTCGACCATTCAGTAGAAAAATTGATGAGTAATTAATTCTAACGCTCACGTTTCACCAATGCATAGTAATCCCCTTCAAGTGGTAAATACCCCTGATCATACACAAAGTAATATACGGTGCCTACTTTGGTGGTGTAAATGCTCGTAAAATAATTAAAATCGAATCCTTTTTCAATCAGTTT
>JBDTKP010000109.1:0-7305 GCA_039935255.1 Gelidibacter sp.
TAACTATAATTCTCTGAAAACAGAAATTCATTGAGAGATTGCGCATTGTAATAACATAAAAAAGCAATCAGTATCGTGGAGGAAAAACCTAAATACATCGCTGTAGATAAGGTTTGAATAAGTTTAAAGGCATCATCTTTGACCTCTGAAATAGATTTCACTACCCCATTATAGATACCCAAAACTGAAAAGGTCTGAACAATATTTAAGAAATTCCGGAGATTGCCAATAAGTGCCATTCCTTCTACCCCGATAAAAATAGCAATAGCTTTAGAAGTTAAAATCCCGGCAATAATCTTAGTAATAATAGTCGCCGTATTTAAGTTGGCCACCTTAAAAAGGACATGTTCATTAATATAGTTAGTAAACTTTCCCACTTAATATGCATTTAAAACTTTAATCACCACATCCACTTCAGCATCTGTCATTACTGGACTGATCGGAATACTTACGACAGAGTTATGTATTTCTTCAGTAATGGGCAATGAGTTCTGCTTAAACATTGACAAGGCCTTTTGATGATGTGCGGCAATCGGATAATGAATTAAATAACCAATATCATGAGATTCCAAATAGGCTAAAAATCCTGAACGTTCAGCAACTCTTACTACAAACACATGAAATACATGGTCCTTGACGCCACTATAAAATGGTAGCGCTATCCTTTTATTTTTTATCTCTTGCCCATATTTTTTAGCGATATTTTGGCGCTTATAATTATCATTATCCAATAATTCCAATTTGATATTCAAAAACGCCGCTTGAAGTTCATCCAACCGACTATTGAAACCTACTATGTCATTCACATATTTTTTTGAACTTCCATAATTACGCATCATTTTGAGCGTTTCCGCTAAAGCATTATCATTGGTGGTTACTGCACCAGCATCTCCTAAAGCTCCCAAATTCTTACTCGGATAAAAACTAAATGCCGCTGCGTCTCCCAAATTTCCCGCTTTTTTAATTGTGGAAATTGCAACGGCACCATGCGCCTGGGCAGCATCTTCAATAATCAATAGACCTTTTGAAGCTGCAATAGCATTAATAGCCTCCATATTGGCCAGCTGGCCATACAGATGCACAACTAATATCGCTTTTGTATTTTGGGTAATTTGCTTTTCAATCTCTATTGGTGAAATATTATAAGTTTCAAGCTCTGGCTCTACTAACACAGGTTTTAAACCGGCATTGATGACCGCTAAAATAGAGGCGATATAAGTGTTGGCAGGAACAATAATCTCATCATTGGGCTGCAGCTTTCCCAAGTGAATATAACTCTTAAAAATCAAGGTCAATGCATCTAACCCATTGGCCGTGCCGATGCAATGTTTAGTGCCACAATAGCTCGCAAATTCTGATTCAAAACGTTCGACTTCACTTCCTAAAATATAATGTGCAGAATCAAGAAAACTCCTAAACCGCTCTTGAAAATCGATTTCAAAACGGGCATTGATTTTATGTAGATCTAAAAACTTTATCACCTCAGGACGGTTTTTAATTCCTTGTAGTTTTTGGTGTCAATTTTATAAAAATCTTGCGTTAATGTTCGCGCTCCAAAGCCTTCTTTCCAAAATTGAAGTCCTTCATTAATGTTCTTTCCGTTATTTTGGTTGGACGTACCAAAATCAAAATACGGCTTATCTCTATAAACGGAATTGATCAAATAATCATGCAAGAAATCTAAACTGCCTAAAGTGTTTTTATCATCGTTACCAGAAATATATTGGCAATGCGCCACTTGCTCTGATTCAAAAATGGTCACGCCAGCAACAATTTGCTCTCCATGGTACACGTTGAATTGTTTAATGTTTTTAGGGAATTTTTGCTTCAAATACAAAATCTCATCAAGGGAATGCACAGGACTTACACCATGTTTCTTTTTCAGGTTCATCTTCAGAATCGCATTCCAAAACGTCTCAAAATCGTCATCATTTACAATTTTTAAGCGGTGCTTGTTTGCACGTTTGATACCCTCAAGCCTGCTGTTGGAAAACTTCAACTTCTTCTGGTGGTCGATCACGGAAAGTGTGTCTCTTCTTAATAATTCAGCTTTTAGAATAAAATTTAAATAACGGATTTCTTCTGAAGGAAAATGATGATAGATTAAAGGGGTTTCTTTGATATAAAGGGCTGAAATATTTTTTTCATGCAAAAATTTTAAAAGTGTTTTAAAACTTTCCAAAACACTTTCAAAACGCACATCTTTTAATAACAAAAGTCCCCCATACGTCAAGCCTTGATGAGAATGGAGTTCATTTTCTACTCTATTGGCAGGCAATACAGCAACCAGCTTCTCTTTCTTAAAAACCAGTAACGAAAAGTCTTCAAAACGATTTTGATGATATTCCATAAAATCACGTTGAAATAAAAACGTAGCATTTTTGGAATGGGACACAAAAGCATTCCAAACCAACTTCAATTTGGGCTCGTATATTTCAATAGAATAATCGTTCAAGAGCAAAGTGGATTAATAAATTTCGTAATTCAAATTGGCTTCCAAAATACAATATTTTTAGTGAAAGCCTAAGTTTAGAACTATTTAATCTTTGAATCCTAAACAATTCATCTCCTGTTTCCTAGGATTTCTAAAACAAAAAAGGAACTCCGCAGGGAATTCCTTTTTTTAAAATTTTTATGGAGAATAGAATTAGTTACTCTTAGTTCTTTTACGCTCAGTTTCCGTTAACAAAATTTTACGGATACGCAAATGATGTGGCGTAACCTCAACGTACTCGTCTTTTTGGATGTATTCCAAAGCTTCTTCCAATGAGAATTTTACCGCCGGAAAAATACGCGCTTTATCATCAGTTCCAGAAGCACGAACGTTACTCATCTTCTTGGTTTTTGTAATATTAACCGCCATATCATCGCCACGAGAGTTTTCTCCAATAACTTGACCTTCGTAAATATCTTCACCTGGTTCAACAAAAAACTTACCTCTGTCCTGTAATTTATCAATAGAATAAGGAATTGCCTGACCTTTCTCCATAGATACTAACGATCCATTTTGACGTTCAGGAATACCTCCTTTAAGGGGTTGGTATTCTATAAAACGGTGCGACATAATGGCCTCACCCGCTGTAGCAGTTAATAGTTGATTACGCAAACCAATAATACCACGCGATGGAATGTGGAATTGAAGAGTCATACGCTCGCCTTTAGCCTCCATACTCAACATTTCTCCTTTGCGCAAAGTCGCCATTTCAATCGCTTTACCAGATACGTTTTCTGGTAAGTCAATGGTCATTTCTTCAACTGGCTCACATTTAACACCATCAATTTCTCTGATGATTACCTGTGGTTGGCCAATTTGAAGCTCATAACCTTCACGACGCATTGTTTCAATCAAAACTGATAAATGCAATACCCCACGACCAAATACCATAAACTTATCTGCACTATCAGTTGCGCTCACACGCAACGCCAAGTTTTTCTCAAGCTCTTTGTTCAAGCGGTCCTTTATATGACGAGACGTTACAAACTTTCCGTCCTTACCGAAAAACGGAGAATCGTTAATGGTAAACAACATACTCATTGTAGGCTCATCAATAGCGATAGTCTGTAATCCTTCTGGATTTTCAAAATCGGCAATCGTATCTCCAATATCAAATCCTTCGAGTCCAACCAAAGCACAGATATCGCCAGGTTGTACCTCTTCTACTTTTTTACGACCAACACCTTCAAAAACGAAAAGCTCCTTAATTTTTGATTTCACGATTTTCCCATCACGTTTCACCAAAGAGATATTCATTCCTGTTTTTAAAATACCGCGTTGTAAACGACCAATCGCGATTCTACCAGTAAACGCTGAATAATCTAAAGATGTAATCAACATTTGAGTAGTGCCTTCTTCAATTTCCATAGAAGGAATATGTTCTACAACCATATCCAATAAATCCTCAAGAGAATCTGTCGGTTTTTTCCAATCCGTGCTCATCCAATTGTTTTTGGCTGATCCATAAACTACCGGAAAATCCAATTGCCACTCTTCTGCACCCAATTCAAACATTAAGTCAAAAACCTTTTCATACACCTCGTCTGGCGTACAGTTTTCTTTATCAACTTTATTGACCACCACGCAAGGTTTCAAACCTAAATCAATCGCTTTTTGAAGTACAAAACGCGTTTGAGGCATGGGACCTTCAAAAGCATCAACCAATAACAACACGCCATCAGCCATATTCAATACACGTTCAACTTCTCCTCCAAAATCCGCGTGACCAGGGGTATCAATGACATTAATCTTGATGTCTTTATATGTAACTGCGACGTTTTTAGAAGTGATTGTAATTCCTCTTTCGCGTTCCAGATCATTATTATCCAGAACTAAATCGCCTGCATTTTCGCTTTCACGAAATGTATGACAGTAGTACATAATTTTATCTACCAAGGTTGTTTTGCCATGGTCAACGTGTGCAATAATTGCAATGTTTTTTATTGTAGCCATATATATGGTGCTCTTTTTTCAGCGTGCAAATGTACGATAAATTTTTTTAGAAGCTATTATGACCCTCTAGTTTTTTGATGTTTCTCCCATTTCATCTTTAAGTAGCCTCAAAAACGATGGCAATCTATAATCTACTGAAGTTGAAACGCGATGGTCATTATCTAGCTCTTTATTTTTTTGATAGGTAATACCATGTTATAATAAGAACTGTAATCCTTTCTAATTTTACAGCTCCCGATAAAAAGTTGAATATTAGTAAAAACATTTTCCCTCAACCTCTTTAAATTCTTGCTAACTTCCATCTGACGATTATTTCTATTCCGATTAAATTTTCAGAAACAATGCTCCTGTTTTTTAAATAGTTTATACAATTAAAAGACAAATCTATAGATGAAATTAATCAAAGCTACTACGGATCCCTTATCTCTAATCTATTGCAGTGATTATCTATTGATTCAGTGCAATTAACAGATGCCAAGGCATTACAACCCTACTGCTAATTTTTTGGAAACACTTGTTTGTGACACTTGATGCAGTCAAACGTAAAACTGAACTTCTCATTTTTAAAGTCTTTAGTTTCATTATACCCACATAAAATATTGTCCCATCTTCTAAGTCTATTGGACAGAATAAAGGTTAAAATAAAACAAAATGGTTGCTAATATTTGGAGGCTTCTTTGTGTTCGCGAATCTTATAATGGTGGTTTGGCTCATTAGAGATAGTATAAATGTGGCGTTTTCGCATGAGGTCTTAACGCTTCGTAGTCCTACACTTTATGACTTTTTGCACTGAAATAAACAGGCTGCATTTAATATTATAATTCCATATTCAACAAAATGCTTGCGCGCATAATTTTCCGTAACTTTGCACTTTTAAAATAGCAAGCAAATGACTCTTAAAGACGTTCCTAAATTAAAACATACATCAGCCAACAATTTCTTTCTATTGTGTGGCCCCTGCGCCATTGAAGGCGAAGACATGGCGCTACGCATCGCCGAAAAAGTGCTTACAATCACTGACCATCTACAAATTCCTTATATTTTCAAAGGAAGCTTTAAAAAAGCAAATCGTAGTCGGATAGACAGTTTTATGGGCATTGGTGATGAGAAAGCACTCAAAATACTCCGTAAGGTTTCTGAAACTTTTGATATTCCAACAGTTACTGACATTCATGAAGTCTCTGATGCACAAATGGCTGCAGAATACGTGGATGTATTGCAAATTCCAGCATTTTTGGTAAGACAAACTGATTTGGTGGTAGCTGCGGCGCAAACCGGAAAAGTAGTCAACCTCAAAAAAGGACAATTCATGAGTCCGGAGTCTATGAAGCACGCCGTTCAAAAAGTTAAGGATGCAGGCAATGAAAAAGCGTGGATAACCGATAGAGGTACCATGTTTGGATATCAAGACATGATTGTTGACTTTAGAGGCATTCCTACCATGCGTCAATATGCACCAACTATTTTGGACGTTACACACTCTTTACAACAACCTAATCAGACCATTGGTGTTACCGGCGGCCGACCAGACATGATCGAAACCATTGCCAGAGCTGGCATAGTCAACAATGTGGATGGGCTATTTCTTGAAACCCACTTTGATCCTGCTAATGCCAAAAGTGATGGTGCTAACATGCTTCACTTAGATGATTTAGAAAAATTGTTAACTAACTTAGTAGCAATTAGAAAAACAGTAAATAGTTTATAAAATCGATTTAAATGCTTAAAAAAATTCAGACACCACTTCTTGGTGCACTTCTTTTTTTGATCACAGTCAATAGTTTTTCTCAGGACCTTTCAGAACCTACCCGGTACACAGCAACCAATAAAGGCAAAATTCTTGTGAGTTGGGGAGGAAACAGGTCGGCCTTCACAAAATCTGATATTACTTTTAAAGGTGTTGATTATGAATTTACCATTAAAGATGTCACGGCTCATGACAAACCCAAAGGTTGGCATATAGACTATGTAAATCCAGCGCGCATGACCATCCCACAAACCAACTTTAAGCTTGGTTATTTCATTTCAGACCATTATACCATATCTCTTGGCGTGGACCATATGAAATATGTCATGGATTCAAATAAGAATAGAGTGGTTGATGGGTATATCAATTTACCAGCAGATGATGTAGGCTCCATATTTAATGGCGTTTATGACCATGAGAATTTTTTGGTATCGGATGAATTTTTATTATTCGAACACACTGATGGCTTAAACTTTGTGTACGCTGAATTTGCCCGTTATGATGATATTTCTTCTTTATTCAACATTGAAAACACAGATAAATTTCAAATAAACATCACCGAAGGTATTGGTGTAGGTGTGCTCTATCCAAAAACAAACACCACGCTTTTTAACAGAGAACGTTATGATGAATTTCATGTTGCAGGCTATGGTATTTCCGCAAGCGCAGGTTTAAACTTCACCTTCTTTAAACACTTTTTTATCCAAGGTGATTTGAAAGGCGGCTACATCAATATGGGCGATATCAGAACAACACACAACCCTCGCGAAAGCGCCTCACAACATTTTTTCTACGGTGAGAGTGTTTTTAGTTTAGGCGGCATTTTTAGAATATAATTATGATACAAATTAGACAAGCAACCCTAGCAGATTTACCGGAAATCACGTCGATTTTTAGAGATACAATTCGCGCCGTAAACAGTAAAGATTACTCTGAAAAACAGATTGAAGTTTGGTCTTCTGGTGCTGATGACCTTGAAGCATGGACAGATCGCATTGAAAACCTCTACTTTCTTGTCGCTGAGTTCAAAAATCAAATTGCAGGTTTCTCATATCTCAAAGACGGATTTTACTTGGATGCTATATTTGTTCACAAAGATTTCCAACGACGT
>JBDTKP010000110.1:0-6271 GCA_039935255.1 Gelidibacter sp.
TACAGGTGTTCGTATTAAACAAATTGACATCGATAATCCTAGGTACCTCACTTTTTTTAAAGGAAAAGCTTATTTAAGCAGCTATTTAGGAAGCGTTGGAAATGCTAACGCTCCTAACGGAATCGTGGCCGAAATTGATACGACTACTTTTAAGATTACACGTCGCGTTGAAGTAGGTCGTCAACCAGAAGAACTTGTGGCTTATAATGACAAAATTTACGTAGCCAACTCTGGAGGTTATAGTGCTCCAGATTATGAATCGACCATTTCAGTAGTTGATGTTAATAGTTTTACGGAGACTAAACGTATTGAAGTGGCAGTAAATCTTCATCGTATAAAAATAGATAGTGAAGGCGACTTATATGTGACTTCAAGAGGCGATTATTATGATATTCCTTCAATGTTATTTGTGGTGGATACCAAAACAGAAGCCGTGAAAAAAAGCTTTGATATTGGGGTCAGCAACTTCACCATTCATAAGGATATCGCATATATGTACAGTTCAGAGTTTAGCTATATCACGGGCGATTATGAAATTTCATACCTCATGCTGGATACAAAGACAGAAATGTTATTGGACCAGAGTTTTATTTCCGAGAAAAATAAGGACTTGATTAAAATGCCTTATGGGATCGCCGTTAATCCTGAAACCGATGAGGTGCTCATCACGGATGCTAAAGATTATGTAACTCCTGGCAACTTGTATTGCTTTACTCCTGACGGCGGATTTAAATGGTCCGTTGAAACAGGAGATATTCCCGCACATATTACTTTCAAATACGAATAATTTAATCTTAAATACTAATTAAAATGAAAACCAATTACAAACAATTAATTTTTGCTTTTTTCACTCTTGTCCTGCTATTTACTTCTTGCTCAAATGACGATGATGCCGTTGCAGTTTTAGAACCTCAAATAACGATGTCTAAACTAGAAAAGGAGATTCAGCTTACTGTTGGAGAGATTCTTGAATTTGCGGCAGTCAGTCAAAATAACTCAGAGTATACTGAAAAATGGACTTTGGGTGATAGTATTGTAGCAACTACTGATACTTATGTTTTTGAGCCGACCAATTCTGGGACTTATGTGCTTTCTTATGAAGCTTCAAATGTGACAGGCACTTTTAGCTATGAATACACCATAGCGGTTGTGGCTAAAATTAGACCTATAACGGCTGCCAGTAATGCTTATGTAACTGAACTTTTAGAGTATTACCCAGCACCTGGCCAGTCTATTAATAAGAGTGTAGGGGAGATAACAGGTGCTGAAAGTCTTATTGGAAAACGTGGTTTGGTAACTTTGGGAGCCTGGGGAGGTTCTATAAGTTTTGCTTTCGACCATACAGTCCTCAATATAGAAGGCGAAAATGATTTCATTGTTTATGGTAATGCATCATCAACTTTTGCTGAGCCTGGTGTTATTTACGTGATGCAGGATGACAATGGGAATGGATTGCCAGATGATACTTGGTATGAGATAAAAGGAAGTGCGCATGATTTAGAAGATACCGTAAGAGATTATAAAGTGACTTACTTTAGACCGGAAACCATTGAAGACAATGTGGCATGGGAAGACAATAAAGGGACTACGGGGTTTGTCTTAAAAAATATATATAACAAACAAGCCTACTATCCAGATTGGATTACAGAAGACTCTTATACTATTTCTGGAACCTTGTTGTCAGGCAGTAATATTGACAGGAGTAATTCTTCAATGATTACCAGCACACCATTTGAGTACGGATATGCTGATAATACGCCTGGTGGAGACAAAATAAATATTTCACATGCGATCGATAAAGAGGGGAAACCTGTCCATTTAAGCGGTATTGATTTTGTGAAAATTCAAACAGGCATACAGGCAGACATGGGATGGTTAGGTGAATTGTCTACTGAAGTTGCCGGTGTGGCCGATATCAGTTTACTTAAATAAGTGCTTATCCAAAACTTATAACATAATACTTGATCTGCACTTTTGATTCTTCGGATTCAGTATCAATTTTTTAAAATAATAATGAAACACCTCCATCTATTTGGGGGTGTTTTTGCGTTTAATTCATTTGAGTTAAATAGAAAGACCCCTGTTTATTTGATGGGTATTCAACTTCTAGGAGAAATTTAGGCCAAGCCTTGTAAATCATGTGACAGCCCATAATCATAATAATTTGCAGTCCTCTTTCAGATAAAAGAATGAGAGAGACCATGAAATCATCTTATAAACCTAAGCCAATCCATCAGGTGAATATCCTATCTTTGCTTCACTAAATAAAAAGATGGCTATCACACTCCTCTCATCACCTTTACAAGGGTTTACCGATTACAGATTTCGCAATGCTTTCAACCATTACTTTGGTGGCATCGACACTTTCTATGCGCCATACATTCGGTTAAACGGAAAGCTAAAAATTAAGCAGTCCTATCAAAACGATTTATTGCCAGAAAACAACACGAGCTTAGAGGTAATTCCACAAGTAATCACGAACGATGCTGACGAGTTTTTATTTGTGGCTAAATATGTGCAAAGTTTAGGCTATAAAGAATTAAATTGGAATTTAGGCTGCCCTTATCCCATGGTGACTAAGTCTGGAATGGGCTCTGGCCTAATTTGCAATCCTAGTAAAATCAATGAGGTTTTACATAAAGCGCATAATGAAACAGATATTTTGGTTTCTATGAAAATGAGAATGGGATACGATAACCCAGAAGAAATTCTTGATGCCTTTCCTATTTTAGATCAATATCCGCTTAAAAACATTGCAATACATGCCAGAATTGGAAAGCAACTTTACAAAGGTCCTGTAGATTTAGATGCTTTTGAAAAATGCATCAGCGGCACTAAACACAAGTTGTATTATAACGGAGACATTACAAGCGTTTCTGCTTTTAAAGCTATTGAAAAGCGCTTTCCAAGTATCGATCACTTTATGATTGGTCGGGGTTTAATTGCAGATCCATTCTTGCCAAGCATGATAAAAAATAACACCACGGAATATCCTCAAAACCGATGGTCAATTTTCTCTGAATTCCATGACACCATCTATCAGCAGTACGACGAGTACCTGTCAGGGCCAACGCCGATAAAAATGAAAATGTTGGGTTTTTGGGAGTTCTTTTCTCAATCGACATCAAATCCTCAAAAAACATATAAAGCAATAAAAAAAGCCACAAATCCTGTGAAGTACAAACAAGCCGTTGCTGAAATTCTGAATACAGAGATGAGATCCGTAGACCATTATAAATCTTGAAAAAGCTGAATTAAAGTCGCTAAAAAGGAATGGTTTGTATGCAAAGTCACTAAATATTTATAATTTTTTATTTTGGTTGAAGAAATTCGAGAGGCATTTGTTTTTTATTTTTAAAGTAGATAATTGATCTGCAGTTTGTAGGTAAGATCTTGATCTTTAAAGAAGAAAGCTCTAAAAACCAGTATTCAAATTGCTGCCATGAAACCTAAACCCAGGTCAGTTTCTTTTTTTGAGGCGCCAAGTCTTATTTGTATCCATTCTAAATTGTTATCTTTGTATTTCAGAAAAAAATAAGATGAAGAAACTAGTATTAGCCGTTGCTGCTTTTTCCCTATTAGGGGCGTGTAAAAACGATAGCGATAAAAAAGACAATGCTGCAAAGGAAACGACAAAAGACCAAGTAGTCAATGTTTATACACACCGCCATTATGAACCAGACCAGGATATTTTCAAAATGTTTGAAGATAAAACAGGGATTAAAGTAAAAGTGGTTAATGCCAGTGCAGACGAATTGATTCAGAAAATGAAAATGGAGGGCGAGCAATCGCCTGCAGACGTTTTGATTACGGTAGATGCTGGACGTTTAGGTCGTGCTAAAGATCAAGGCTTGTTACAAAGTATCGATTCTGAAATCTTAGAAAAATCCATTCCTGCGCATTTACAGGATGTGGATAATCAATGGTTTGGATTAACTAAAAGAGCACGGATTATAGCGTATGCAAAAGACAGAGTCAAACCAGAAGACCTATCCACTTATGAGGATTTAGTTGCTAAAAAGTGGAAAGGCAAAATATTGGTGAGATCATCTTCTAATATTTACAATCAGTCATTAATGGCATCAATTATTGCTAATGATGGCGAAGAAGCTGCGAAGCGTTGGGCTGAAGGAATGGTTGCAAATATGGCACGTTCTCCAAAAGGTTCGGATAGAGATCAAGTAAAAGCTGTGGTTGCTGGAGAAGGCGATTTGGCGATTGTAAACTCTTATTATATTGGTAAAATGTTGAACTCGCCAGATCCTGAAGAAGTGAAAGCAGCCAAGCAAGTAGGTTTGTTTTTCCCGAATCAAGGGGATAGAGGCACGCACATCAACGTGAGCGGCGCTGGCGTAGCGAAATATGCACCAAACAAAGCGAATGCCATTCTATTTATTGAATTTTTAATTAGTGAAGACGCGCAACTGGTCTTTACGAATGCCAATTACGAATATCCTGTTTTAAAAAGTGTTGCGCCAGTTAAAGACATTAAGGATTGGGGCGATTTTAAAGAAGATAATTTAGGATTAAACAAATTAGGAGAAAATAACAAAAAAGCGGTTTTAATTTTTGATGAGGCAGGTTGGAAATAGAAGTAAGGCTTTCTCCTTAAAAACGAGATTACAAAGGCTCAAAAGAGATAGTAACAGATGGTCAGTATTTACACTGGCCATCGTTTTTTTCTTGGCGCTACCCATTCTATTTATTGGCGTAGAGCTGTTCTCTGGTCCTGGTGAAACGTGGCGTCATATTGTGACCTACTTATTGCCGGAATACATTTGGAATTCCTTGTATCTGGCTTTCTTTTGTAGTATTATGGTTTTGGTCTTAGGGGTATCCTCGGCGTGGTTTGTTTCGCGTTTTAATTTCTTTTTCCGTGAGCAAATGGAATGGTTATTAATCCTTCCGCTGGCCATTCCTTCCTATATTGTTGGCTATGCTTATGCTGGAATTTTTGATTACGGAGGAAGCATGGATTTATTATTCCGACAGCTGAATCTGGACTTTATACGAATTGATATCATGAATAGGGCAGGACTGGCCTTCGTATTAAGTATTTCGCTGTTTTCTTATGTTTATGTAAGTGCCAGAGCATTTTTTTTAAATCAAGCTAATAATCTTTTAGAAGCGTCTAAAATGTTGGGCGTTAGTGAACGAAAAACATTTTTCAAACTCATGTTGCCACTGGCGCGACCGGCCATTGTTGCAGGATTGGTTTTAGTGTTGATGGAAGTTCTTAACGATTATGGTGCTGCGAGTTATTACGGCGTAAATACTTTTACTACGGGAATATTTAGATCCTGGTTTTCTCTCGAAGAACCTGAAACGGCCGTGTATCTCTCCGCATTATTAGTACTCATTATTTTTGCATTAATCCTGTTTGAAAAATGGCAAGTGCGGAAAGTGAAGTTTACGTCTTCAAAAACCAATAGTACGCAAATGCAACGTAAAGAACCTAAAAGAGCCATGAAGTGGGGTATCTTCTCGGTGGTGTTTCTACCTGTTCTTTTTGGATTTATTTTGCCGGTAGCACAGTTGGTGTATTGGGCGGTATTGACCGCATCCACTGTTTTTGATATGGAGTTTCTCATGATTTCTCTTCAGAGCTTTGGGATTGCTATTACCTCTGCGATTATTACGGTTTTCTTTGCGCTTTTATTGATTTACTTTTCCAAATGGAGCACGCTTCGTTCGGTTAAGAATATTGCCAGAGTTGGGGTTTTGGGATATGCGATTCCTGGTGCGGTGATCGCCATTGGGATTATGATTCCCACGATAGCTTTAGATAAATGGTTGATTAGTGTTTTGAGTAAATTCGGCATTACTTCTGGTTTAATCATCAATGGCACTTTAATTGCGCTTCTTTATGCTTATGTCGTTCGTTTCTTGGCGGTAGCTTATAATCCGATAGATTCGACCGCATTAAAAGTAGATAATTCGATTCCAGATTCATCTAAAGTATTAGGCGTAGGGAATTTGAAAACATTTTTTAAGATTGAATTTCCACTGATTAAAACAGGCGTGTTCAGTGCCGTGATTTTAGTTTTTATTGATGTGATGAAAGAGTTGCCATTAACTCTGATATTGAAACCCTATCGCATAGATACTTTAGCGGTGAAAGCATTTGAATATGCAAGCGATGAGATGGTCATGGAGGCGTCGATTCCGTCACTTTTCATTATCTTTACAGCCATGATCCCTGTGATATTTTTAAATAAATTATTGATTAAAAAATAACCATGTTAACGATAGATTCTCTTTCTAAAAGTTT
>JBDTKP010000111.1:0-4754 GCA_039935255.1 Gelidibacter sp.
CTTAGAGCAATCGTTTAGTGTAAAATTTAATTATAAAGTTTATTTTACTTCAGGTCTTTTTCAGCTTTCAAACAAGAGTTTTGAGAACTTTTTAACTGAGCACATAGAGCCTGGTACCAGCCAGAAAATTTTATTTATTATTGATGATGGCGTTTTGAAAATGCATCCACAATTAGCCAACCAAATCAAAGATTATTTCAAGATCAATGACTCCGTTACTCTGGTGCAAAATCTGCTGATAATTCCCGGTGGAGAAACCGCTAAAAATAATCCGCCGTCTCTTGACGCCATTATTGAAGCCATCGATTTCAATGGGATTGACCGGCACTCATACGTGGCCGCAATTGGCGGAGGTTCTGTACTAGATCTTGCCGGATTTGCATCTGCTATAGCACACAGAGGCATTAAGCATATACGCATTCCTACTACTGTTTTGTCTCAAAATGATTCCGGAGTTGGAGTGAAAAATGGAATTAACTATAAGAATAAGAAAAATTTCTTGGGCACTTTTGTCCCGCCGGTCGCGGTTTTTAATGATGACCTCTTTTTATCGACCCTCGACGAAAGGAACTGGCGTTCCGGTATTGCAGAAGCGGTAAAAGTGGCACTCATCAAAGACGCAGATTTTTTTTATTGGATAGAAAAGAATACGGCTAAGTTTTTAAACAGAGACCAGGATGTAATGAACGATTTGATTCATCATTGTGCTGAACTGCATTTGCAACATATAGCTTCTGGCGACCCTTTTGAATTAGGATCTTCAAGGCCCTTAGACTTCGGACATTGGAGCGCCCACAAATTAGAGCAGCTGACCGATTTCAGGATTTTGCATGGAGAAGCAGTGGCCATGGGTATTGCACTGGATACCATTTATTCTGCTTTGTCGGGAAGGTTACCGATGGACAAAGCGAAAAGGGTAGTTCAATTATTGGTAAACCTTGGCTTTGAAATTACGCATCCTTTGTTGCAATTGGAAGACAATAATAGTGAAATCCTGCAAGGATTACAGGAGTTCCGGGAACATCTGGGTGGCCGCTTAACCATTATGTTGCTTGTCGACATCGGACGTGGAGAAGAAATCCATGAAATGGATATTTCTTTATTGAGAATGGCTGCCAAAAAGTTGCTAAGCTACCAACACGTCGCTTTGTAAATTTTTGGTAAACTATCCTTCTTTTAATTCAAAACTTTGATCATGGGCCATCTTACTAAACAAAAATTATCGCCGGATATGCCGAAGCTGTTGGCTTGCGTCTTTCTAACAAAGCATGCATAGAGTTAAAAATGCAGTCCAACGCTCAAAAACAACACTTCAACAGTTCCAGAGTTTTTTGCTCGTCTTTTGTAAATTGTAACTGTTTTTTATGAACAATCAGTTTGAAAGAAATCACCGACGGTTAATCGTTGATTACTGGTTTAGTCTATTTTATCTTACGAAGTGTAATTAATTTTACACCGTGTGCTGGTACAATCGCTGAGAAGGTATCAGAAAAAACTCCTTCATCGCGCTGACGCCATAGATCACGAGCAATATGATTGCCACTGATTTCAAGGCTATTCCAGGTTGCCATTACTGTTTCACTATTTGCATTCCTGTTGAACAAGCCAACGGCCTTGGATCCGTCTTCCAGATCTTTTGCCCATACTTCAACTCCATCTTTTTCATATATCCTGCCTGCCTGTCTGCCTAACGGATCCTGGTTTACATCAATTACTTCATCATTCGTAAGTAGACTTCTTGTAAAATCATCCATATCAACAATATCGCAACCTATTAATAAAGGCGCGGCCAACAACGACCACAAGGAGATATGTGTATATTGTTCATCTGCGGTTAAACGTGTTGGATATTTCAATTCGCCCCAACCAACATTACCAACAACCAACATATCGGGGTCGTTCCAATGACCGGGTCCTGCATACTTTTCATGCCCAGCCTGAGAAAATCCTGTTTCGGACAAACTACTCCAAGTATCAATGAGATCCCCAGTTGTTCTCCAGCAATTTCCACCAATTTTAGCCGCCCATTCCCATGAATTTCCCATTCCATATTGTGAAAAGCTAAAGACCATATCGCGATCTAATTTATCTAACGCCTTTCTCATTACGACATAAGGTTTTTGAAATGATTCAATTGTACGGCTTTTAGAAATTTCTTCATATTGACAGTAATCATACTTTATATAATCGAATCCCCAATCTGCCCACCTTTTTGCGTCCTTTTCTTCAAACTGGTATGAAGCAGTATAGCCGCTACAGGTTAGCTTGCCGGGCGATGAATACAATCCCGCTTTCAAACCTTTAGAATGTACAAAATCTGTAAGTTCCTTCATATTCGGGTATTTCTTGTTCGAATTAATCATTCCATTGGAATCTCGTGGTTTTCCTCCACGCATCGGATCGGTAGATCCTGGCTTAATAGACCAGCCATCATCTATGTTGATATAGTTCCATCCGTGATTGATAAGTCCGGAACTGACCATTGAATTAACTGCTTCAGTTACTATTTTTTGCGTAAGTGAATCTCCAAAACGATTATATCCATTCCATCCCATTGGAGGTGTAAGAGCAATCGTATCTCCCACTACGATTTTGAATTTTCGTGTGGCGGTATTCAATTCATTGGTCGCTTTCAATGTTACTATGGTTTCCCCTCTTTTTTGTAGACTACCAGTTATAATACCTGTTGAGGCATCTAAAGAAAGCCCAGTGGGTAAATTTTCCGCTGAAAAAGTCATTGGTCTTTTACCTGTTGCAGCAATCCTAAATAAAAAAGGATGGCCAGGACGAACACCAAAAACTTTCGCGCCGTTTATTTTTGGATACGGCGATTCAGCAGGAGTAAGTATATTTCGTTTATCTATATAATTAAAGTTCAACACGGATGGTATAGCTCCTTTATATAAAATAAAAGCATTTGCATAAGCAACCCGGTCGTTGTACAATCCCGAACCATTGTCTTCAATACGAAGTAAAAGTTCCTTAACACCATTCAAATTGATATTAACATCAATAAGTTTCGACCCCAATTTCATTACTGGACTTTTGAAAACCTCTTTGCCATCAGCAAAAGCAGAAAATATAACCTTGCAATTTTCATTCGATGAATCATCAAGCCCCAACAAAGCTTGAAAGTTTTGAGCATTTCCATTGAGTTCAAATTTGAGAAATCCTTCGGTGGGAGACGCTAAGTTGTTTCTGAATTTTCGTCCACTAATCACTACCGGATTTGATTTTGGTGACAATTTCCAATCCTGGGTGAATCTTGTCAAATCAATTTTTTGAAGCCATAAGGTATCTGAGGCCTGTGCATTTGCAGCCGAAATGCAATAAAAAAAACTTACCACCAAGAAAAAAATACCATTCAAAAAAAGTTTCGTTTTCATTCTAATAATTTTTTAAATTAAAACATAGGAATTTGATTCATTATTCAGCATTCGCCTTTGATAATAAATCTTCCCAAAATTCATGTGCCTTATTTATATAACTATAGACTTCATCTCGTTCCATTACATTTTCAATTTTCAAAGATGCTGCCCGCTCATTTAACCATTGTATAAAAAATTGACACGATGCTTTGCTAATGTATTTTTTATCAGCACCAATTTCCACATAAAACGGCGCTGAAGATGCGAAGCGAAAATTTTCATGAGCCGTGCTTATTGCCCGAACCAGTAACCAGCCACTCTTTTCGAATTTGATGACAGACGTAAATCTATTGTTTTTAACCTCCTTCGGACTTATTGTTGCACATACTTTACCATCTTTAATGATCTCAATCGTGGTTATGGAATCCCTACTATACAATTCAGCATTAATGCTTATCGTGAAGGGCTTAGCTCCATTAGACTTGAAAATATGTCCTGGCAATTGATTATTTGCCTTGCATAATAATATTGGCCCATTGGATACAAAACAGTTCCCTGCTTTTACTGCAGCCCAAAATTTGGCATAGGTGAGTGTTCCGTTCACATGTGCGTAGAGGCGATTATAACCAACGGGATTCCACAGTACGCCCGAAGCACTCCCTGCAGATGGCGGAATACGAAAGCCCGTGTTTAAAATTTGGTAATATATCTCCTGTGTCCAATAAGCGTTACCCAAAGGAGAAGGATATTTCAGCGTATCTCTTTTTTTGCCCCATGCCTCAGTATCAAAGATGCCGCTTTTAAGCATGTGATTATTTGCAATTCCGATGGAATTTATTTTCCCAGTTGAAAGTAGTATTGGCACATCAGGCCAAAAGGGCTTTTCCAGATCCGCCCATGCATCTTTACTTTTTTCGAGCACCTTGTATATAGATGACGTAAGGGGTGGATATTCTGTTTTCTGTTTACTAAAATCGAACGGTTCTTTGAGATTGAAAAACAATAAAGCACCGCCGCCTCTTTCATCCTCCGAAGCATTGTCATAATAACGGTTGACATCGAATCTAAGAACAGACTGCACATGACTTGGCTGAGGAGCCGATGTATTGGCATTCCATGATGTGATTACTTCTCCTACATATAAATCTGCTGCCCGCATTAGTAATGGGACATCTTCAAGTTTACGATGAATATGTGTTTCACCAGCATACCAATTCTTTTTTTTGAGGTCAATAATTTCATGTAATTGCCACTTCAAATTCTTTTCCTTTTGATTAACAGAAAAATTTCCTTTTAATAGTTCGTAAGCTGGGCCATGGTCAACTTCATAATAGTATTCACCGTAAGGAAGTTTCATTTTAAATTGTCCGTTGCAGGGAAATTCTT
>JBDTKP010000112.1:0-4897 GCA_039935255.1 Gelidibacter sp.
GCTGATGATAAATGGTGCGTAGTAGTAATAATCTGACAGGTTTGACTAGAAATAAAGTTAAATTAAAAGAGATTCCCTACCGATAATTATCGACATAGTGGGAATCATAATAGATTCCCGCCTTCGCGGGAATGAAAAATAGATTTTCGATGAAAAAATATACCGAAATAAAAGACATTTTAAATCTTTCTGAACTGATAAAGGACGCTATTTTACTTAAGATGCAACCTTTTGAATTTTCGGAATTAGGAAAGCATAAAACCTTGGTCATGCTGTTTTTCAATGCGAGTTTAAGAACCCGTTTAAGCACAGAAAAAGCTGCACGGAATTTAGGTATGCATGTAAGCATCCTCAACGTTACTGATGCTTGGAACATTGAATTTGAAGACGGCAGCATCATGAATGCCAACAGTTCTGAACACATTAAAGAAGCGGCACAAGTGATTTCCCAATATGCGGATATCATTGCAGTCCGCGCATTTCCAACACTTACAGATAAAGAAAAAGACGCTTCTGAATTTATTCTTAATAGTTTTTTAAAATATGCGACGGTCCCGATCTTAAATATGGAAAGTGCTACGGCACATCCTTTACAAGCATTGGCAGATGCCATTACCATCACAGAACTTTCGGAAAAGCGCAAACCTAAAATCGTCTTGTCTTGGGCACCGCATCCCAAAGCTCTACCTCAAGCGGTTGCTAATTCGTTTGTGGAAATGATGCAAAAAATGGAAGTCGATTTGACCATCACACATCCGGAAGGTTATGAACTTGATCCAAATATTACCAAAAACACGCCCATCAATCCTAATCAAGAAGCCGCTTTAAAAAATGCCGATTTTGTCTATGTCAAGAATTGGAGTAACTATAAAGATTACGGGGAAATCTTAAATCAAGACTCCAATTGGATGATGACCCAAGAAAAATTGGGCAATGCCAAATTCATGCACTGTTTACCTGTAAGACGAAATGTGGTGGTGGAAGATGCGGTTTTGGATGGCAATAATTCCATCGTCATCAAACAAGCAAATAATAGAACTTTTGCTGCACAAGTAGTACTGAAAAATATTTTAGAAAATTTATAACACATAAAACTCCTTCCCTTCGGGAAGGTTGGGATGGGATGAAAACACTCAAAATCATAAAAATAGGAGGCAACATCATTGATGATAAAGCTGCGCTATCATCATTTTTGGAGGTATTTGCTGCTATTAAATCACCAAAGATACTTATTCATGGCGGTGGCAAACTGGCAACACAGCTTGCCAATCAGTTAGGACTTGAAGTCAAAATGATTGATGGCCGACGTATTACCGACAAGGCCACTTTGGACCTCATCACCATGGTCTATGCAGGAAAAATCAATAAAAACATTGTGGCGCAATTGCAATCTAAAAAATGCAACGCCATCGGATTTTCAGGCGCAGATGGCAACACCATTGTGTCCAAAAAGCGTCCTATAAAACCTATTGATTTCGGATTTGCAGGCGATGTTAAAAAAGTGAATACAAAAATACTTCAGGTTTTATTGGAGCACAAGGTCACGCCCGTATTTTGCGCTTTGACACATGATCAAAAAGGACAACTTTTAAACACCAACGCCGATACGATTGCTTCTGAACTGGCAATCGGTTTTGCTGATCACTATCAAACAGAATTATATTACTGCTTTGAAAAAAATGGCGTTCTAAAAGATGTGACTGATGAAGATTCAGTCATCAATCACATTAATCCGAAAACCTATCAAAGTTTAATTGATGATAAAATCATCGCCGACGGCATGCTCCCAAAACTGAACAATTGCATACATGCCGTTGAAAAAAACGTGCATAAAGTGTGCATCGGGAAACCAGAAATGCTTTTTAATCCACATACTAATTTTACAACCATCACCAAATGACACCTCAATTGACCACAGATGCCATTGCATTGCTCAAAACACTCATTGAAACACCGTCATTTTCATCCGAAGAAGACCAAACCGCACTGCTTATTGAACACTGGTTTCAAAACTATCATATCGCCTATACACGTACGGTCAACAACGTTTGGGCAATCAACAAATATTTTGATGAGACCAAACCTACTTTGTTGCTCAACTCGCACCATGATACCGTAAAACCGAATACCGCTTATACCAAAGATCCTTTTAAAGCCATTGTGGAGGATGGTAAATTATTCGGCTTGGGCAGTAATGATGCTGGCGGATGTTTAGTGTCATTAATGGCCACGTTCACCTATTTTTATGATCATAAGGATTTGAATTACAACTTGGTCATTGTCGCTTCCGCAGAAGAAGAAAGCAGCGGTCCTGATGGGTTAAACAGCATGCTTAAAGTCATCCCAAAAATAGATGTCGCTATTGTGGGCGAACCGACCTTAATGCAACTCGCTATTGCCGAAAAAGGTCTGGTCGTTTTTGATGCTAAAGTAAAAGGAACCCCAAGCCATGCAGCACATCCTAATGCCGATAATCCAATTTATAACAGCATCAAGGTGTTGCAGTGGTTTAAAGATTATAAATTTGAAAAAGTATCTGACGTTTTGGGCGAAGTCAAATTGACGGTTTCCCAAATAAAAGCAGGTAAACAACATAATGCCATTCCTGCAGAATTGGATTTGGTGGTAGATGTTCGGGTGAATGATTGTTATACCAATGCAGAAATCGTGGACATTCTTCAAAAGGAATCGCCTTGCACTAGCATCCTACCACGGAGTTTGCGCTTAAATTCATCGTCCATTCCTAAAGACCACGCTTTGGTAAAGGCAGGAATCGCTTTGGGAAGAGAAACTTACGGATCGCCTACACTTTCTGATCAGGCTGTTTTAACCTGTCCGTCGTTAAAGTTAGGACCTGGAGATAGTACGCGATCACACTCGGCAGATGAGTTCATTTATATCAGTGAGATTGAAGAAGGGATTGAGTTATATATTAAGCTGTTGAAGAGCATCTTGTAGGATAGAATTAAGATGTAAGAATTAAGATTTGATGGTCGCTCTAATTCAAGACTTAGCATCAAAAGATAAATAATTAAAAAAAGAAGGAGTGATCCCGAAAGCTTTCGGGACTGCCTTCGCAGAAATTTTATGAAACTCTGGGATAAAGGAATTAGTATCGACAAAAAAATTGAACAATTTACGGTGGGAAACGATCGGGAAATTGATTTACACATTGCTAAATATGATGTACAAGCGTCTTTGGCACATGCTAAAATGCTGAAGTCTATCGGTATTTTATCCGAAGAAGAATTAGAGCAATTGGAAGGTGGTTTAGAATTGTTGGCGCAACAGATTGAAGAGGGCACCTTCACTATTGAAGCACAATTTGAAGACGTCCATTCTAAAATCGAATTTGAACTCACCAAAACTTTGGGCGAGGTCGGTAAAAAAATCCATACCGCGCGTTCAAGAAACGATCAGGTTTTAGTAGCGCTACAGCTGTTCTACAAAGAGAATATTGGAATTATTTTTGATAAAACAGAGGTGTTTTTCAATACCTTATTAGAATTAGCGGAAACTCACAAAAAAGCACTACTTCCTGGATATACCCATTTGCAGGTAGCGATGCCATCGTCGTTTGGTTTATGGTTTTCTGCTTATGCGGAATTGCTGATTGATGATGTTTACTTACTCCATGCCGCTTTAAAAACGGTGGATCAAAATCCGTTGGGCTCCGCAGCGGGTTATGGAAGTTCATTTGCAATTGATCGTGAATTCACCACAAAAGAACTACAGTTTGCCACCTTAAAATACAATGTGGTGGCAGCACAAATGGCACGTGGCAAAAGTGAACGGACCATTGCAATCACATTGGGCAGTTTGTGCAATACAATGGCGCGTTTTGCCATGGATATTTGCCTTTATATGAGCCAGAATTTTGGCTTTGTAAGTTTTCCTGATCAATTGACTACAGGAAGCAGCATCATGCCACATAAAAAGAATCCAGATGTGTTTGAGTTGATTCGAGGGAAATGCAACAAGATTCAAGCGCTACAAACGGAAATGATTCTGATTACCAATAATCTTCCAAGTGGTTACCATCGGGATTATCAATTGCTAAAAGAAAACATGATTTTGGCCATCATTGATGTGAAGGATATCTTGGATATTTTCAATTACTCGATTCAGCAAATAGAAGTTAAGCATATTGATTTAAATGATGCCAAATACCAGTATTTATTTACCGTTGACAATATCAATACTTTGGTTGAAGATGGGATGAGTTTCCGTGAGGCTTATCAAGTTATCGGAAAACAGGTTCAGGAAGGCACTTATAAGCCAGATACATCTAAAGCACATACGCATCAAGGCAGTATTGGGAATTTATGTTTAGAGGCGATTAAAGCGAAGTTCCCTAAACGTGAAAAGCATCCGTGAAGGATGCTTTTCTGAAGAGCTACTATCTAAAATTCTGACTAACCATATAAACTTAAATAATAGTAGATTGTCCTAAATGGATGTTTGTGAAATTCATATTAGTGTCTTTTGGATTATTAATAAAATCTTCAATAAAATCCCCCACTTTACTGGTGGAAATATGATTGAATTTTGAATTTAAATCTGGTGTTGTGATGTTTAATCTTAACGAACGCTCCACACCTTCTCTGATCAATTCGGCTTCTTCATAAAGTTCAAAATGATCTAATAGCATGGCGGCAGATAAAATGGACGCGATCGGATTTGCTATTCCTAAATCTTTTGCCTGCGGATAAGAGCCGTGAATGGGCTCAAACATGGCGAAGTAATCTCCAACTGACGCGGATGCCAACAAGCCGATAGAGCCGCCTATAACACTTGCCTCGTCGCTTATGATGTCACCAAACATATTTTCGGTCAAGATGACGTCAAATTGATTTGGATTTAAGATAATTTGCATGGCTGCATTATCAACAAACAA
>JBDTKP010000113.1:0-20264 GCA_039935255.1 Gelidibacter sp.
AACAGGTGGGGTATTTACCTGAACACAATCCCCTGTATTTAGACATGTATGTGAAGGAATATTTAGGTTTCAATGCTGATGTTTACAAAGTTGGGAAAGCGCGCATTAATGAGGTTATTGAACTTACGGGACTCACGTCTGAAGCGCATAAAAAAATTGGTCAACTCTCTAAAGGGTATCGTCAACGGGTGGGAATTGCAACGGCTTTGTTACATGATCCTGAGGTGTTGATTTTAGACGAACCAACGACTGGACTGGATCCAAATCAATTGGTAGAGATTAGACATTTGATCAAATCTCTTGGTAAAGAAAAAACGGTTTTCCTTTCCACTCACATCATGCAAGAAGTAGAAGCGATATGTGACCGTGTGATTATAATCAACAAAGGTAAAATTGTGGCCGATAAAAAACTTTCAGAGTTAAAAGCGGACCAAGATCAAATTATTGAAGTAGAATTTGATTACCGGGTGGAGGATGTTTTTTTAAATCGTTTAGAGCATATCCAAACAGTTAAGAACACCCATGATTTCATCTATGAATTAACGTTTTTAACCAAAAAAGACATGCGACCAACAGTGTTTGATTTTGCACATGACAATGGTTTGAAAATTTTACAGTTGAACCAAAAGAATAAAAACCTAGAAAGTTTATTTAGAGAGTTAACAGCAGAATAAATATCACTCCACAATCAAACGCCCTGTGTAAAAGGCTTTGATATCTACAAGAGGAGGCTCATTTACTAGAATAACATTGCCAGTACTTCTGATTTCTCCAGTTATTGACACCTGCGGATTGAGGATCATATCATTGCTACTACGCTGAAATATGTGGATGTTTTGAGCAATAAGGTGGCGTCCTTCAAAACGGGAATTTCCAGCATAAAACCCGAGAGTCAAATTCTCTACCGTTCCGTTTAAAAACATGTGCGACAAATTGTTATTGGTGATCTTCAGATTGGTGCAATTGATTTCCAACTTGAAATCACCATTGGTCTGGTACTTGCCCTCTGCACCAAAATCTTCCGAATTTAAAGCTAAATCTGGGTAATTTAAAATGCCGTCACTTAAAATAGGCAATCCTGTACTGGAGCGGATTTCTGTAATATTGGGTGCACTGACATAAATTTTAGTAATGCCGTAATCTCTAGATATATTGCATCCATTATTATTTCTTAAAATAAGTTGATCATCATCTACAGTTACGATAATGTCATCTCTCAAGTATTTACCAGTTTCAATGATAATCCTTTGTACAGGTGCGTGTTTGAGAATGAGCTGCACCCGCTCAAAAACAACAATTCTGCTGAATGAAGGCACGTGCACTTCCATTTGAATAATTGGTCCAGCATTCTGCAAACAATCAGGCATGACCTTGGCATTACAGGAGAGCAATACTACTGCGACCATGATGTATATCAATTTTTTCATCCTAAATTTTTCGACAAATTTCTAATTCTTAATCCACTTCTAACTCCAAGCTTCCAACTTCGTGCATCCATTTTCTATAATCTCACTCCCACACCAAACTCAACCCCCTCAGCTTTAGCTCCATGTGCCTTTAAAGTTACCGCTCCAAAATAGTGGTCTCCAAAATAACGTTTTAAGCCTATCCTATTATACACACGACCTTCAAAATCATAAGGATAATACACATAATACCCCAATTGAGTAGTAAAGGACAATCTATTAACGAATAATTCATGTCCCACAAATACACCTAAACGCTTGTAGTCAGTATCAGGATCGACATTTCGTTCTGGATAAGCTACCGCGTGATAATAGATAAGTTCCTTTAAAAACTTCGCAAAAAACACATCTGTTCCTACTTGAAAAGCACTTTTTCTATTAATTCGTTTATCAACATAAAATGATAAATTATAAAAAGGATATTGTCCCATGCCTACAATATCACTTTCATTAATGCCCGCTCTAAAAGCAATATTGTATTTGATCTTTTCCGTGAATTTTTTATTTTCTGTTGCTATTTGAAAGGCGGGCTCTTCCTTATAATCTAACATGTAGTTAGTCCCAACGTTAAAGGCAAAGGTATTTGTAGAGTTATTTGGCGCCCTAACATTCGCGTTGGAATAATGGATGATGGAAACCCCTGCCTGAAATCCCAAACCTTTGTACACATTCTCTTTTTTATAATTGAGCATAAAATAGGTCGTACTCAACACATCTGAGCCATAGGCACTATTGATATAATTAGTTTCTTTATCATAAGGATTTGTTGTGTAAGCGAGGCCTTGTCCAATTCTGAAATTCAGCTTCCGATTAAAAAAATAGAAATTGTAATGGGCATAAACGCTGTAATTTTTACCCAAATTTTCATTTTTCATATCCTCATAGATGAACGAATATCCCCAATCTGGGTAATTGTAGCGACTTTCCCATGGCTGAAAACCGTAAGTTTTTTTATTATAACTCAAAATCAGTCCTTTGGGATGGTCGGTGATAAGATGTGAAATATTCGGATTGTGCTGCAGGATGGTTCCATAAAAGTAATTAGCATCTAAGGTGAACACGCCTGGATCCTCTTGAGCGAACAGAAATGAACTCGTTAAACACAGTAAACCTATTATTGATTGCTTCATCCAGTTTAGTTATTCGGCAAAATTAACAGAATAATTAAAACTCTGGTACTTGTAGGAATCTATCTTGTTATTTAACGCATTCAATCCTTTCGCTAATTTTTAAAACACCTGTGATGCAATGGTGTCAATATTGTCACTTTTACCCATGGAATAATAATGCAATACTGGAATTCCTGCTTGTTGCAATTCTTTAGATTGCTGAATGCACCACTCAATGCCCACATGTTTAACTGCTGCATTATCCTTGCATTTAATAACTTCAAGAATTAAGGCTTCAGGTAAATCGACATGGAAGCGGTGTGGCAATAAATTCAGTTGTTTTTTGGTGGCAATCGGTTTCAATCCAGGGATAATAGGAATTGTAATGCCTTCTTTTCGGCATTTGTCCACAAAATCAAAATATTTCTGATTGTCAAAAAACATTTGGGTCACCACATATTCCGCACCACTTTTTATTTTTTTCTTTAAAAAGTGGATATCACTATCCAAACTTGGCGATTCCATGTGTTTTTCTGGATAGCCTGCAATACCAATACAAAAATTGGTTTTGGAAGTATTCAGGAGTTCTTCATCCAAGTAATTGCCATTATTCAATGCTTTAATCTGTTTGACCAAACCATCGGCATATTCATGACCTTCCTTTTCTGGCGTGAAGTACGTTCCAGTTTTAATCGCATCACCCCTTAAAGCCACTACATTTTGAATTCCTAAAAAATCGAGATCAATCAAGAAGTTTTCAGTATCCTCCTTAGTAAAGCCTCCACACAAGATATGTGGAATGGCATCTACCTTATATCGGTTTTGAATGGCTGCACAAATACCTACTGTTCCTGGACGTTTCTTGACGACTTGCTTTTTCAGCAAACCATTATCTTGTTCTTTAAACACGTATTCCTCACGATGGTAAGTCACATCAATAAAAGGCGGTTTAAATTCCATTAACGGATCAATATTATCAAAAATTGATTGGATATGCTGACCTTTCAAGGGCGGTAAAATTTCAAACGAAAATTGTGTGTTTCCGTTAGCTTGCTGGATATGTTCTGTTACTTTCATGTTTACTCCCCAATAATGTGGGATTTTTTTTGCCACAAATACAGGAATGTATTTGAGTAGCTTATGATTAATATTTTAATTATCTCTCTGTGATCCTCTGGGCCCACTCCGTGAAACTCTGTGTAACAACTATTTCACAGAGTTTCGCGGAGGCACACAGCATTTTTCAACTCTAATCCGCTAAATTAGGACTCAACCACTTTTCAGCTTCGTCATTACTCACACCACGTCTTTTAGCGTAATCTTTTAATTGATCGGGGGTTATTTTCCCTAGTCCGAAATACTTGGCTTCGGGGTTTCCAAAATAATAACCTGAAACACTTGCTGCTGGCCACATGGCCAAACTATCGGTTATTTCGAGACCAATGTTTTCTTTGACTTGCATCAATTTCCAAATCGTTCTTTTCTCTAAATGGTCTGGGCATGCTGGATAACCTGGCGCTGGCCGGATGCCTTTATAGCTTTCTTTTATCAATTCAGCATTGGATAAATTCTCATCGGAGTCATAGCCCCACGACCTAGTTCTGACTTCTTTGTGCAAATATTCCGCAAAGGCTTCAGCAAGACGATCGGCGATGGCCTTGATCATAATGGCATTGTAATCATCAAGATCATCTTCATATTTCTTTGCCAATTCTGCTGTTCCAAAACCTGTAGTCACAGCGAAACAACCCATATAATCCTGTTTTCCTGAATCTTTAGGCGCTATAAAATCGGCCAAAGCGAAATTTGGAATGCCCTCACGTTTATCAAGTTGTTGACGAAGCGTTAAAAACGTGACGTTCACTTTACCTGTTTCATCATAAATTTCAACATCATCATCATTCACCGTATTTGCAGGAAATAGGCCGTAAATAGCTTTAGCTTTCAAAAGCTTTTCGGCAATCACTTTTCTTAATAAGCCTTTAGCATCTGCAAACAGTTCTGTAGCTTGTTCACCAACAATTTCATCGGTGAGAATGTCAGGATATTTACCATGCAAATCCCAACTTCTAAAAAACGGGCTCCAATCAATAAATTCTTCTAATTTTGATAGCTCAAAATCTTGAATTATCTGAATACCTAATTGGTTTGGTTTGACAATCTCTGAAGTATTCCAATCGATTTTATATTTCCGTTTCCGAGCTTCTTCAATGGTGACAAAATTTTTGGTCTTGCCACGTTTTAAAAACTGCTCACGGAATTTCTCATATTCTTCGCGGATCTGTTCTTTATAAATCTGATTGTCTTTTTTAAGCAAATTACCTACAACAGTTACCGCTCTTGAGGCATCGTTGACATGAACGACGGTATGCCCATAATTTGGAGCAATCTTAACTGCAGAATGTGCTCTCGAGGTTGTTGCGCCCCCAATCAACAATGGAATACTAATATTTTTCTTTTCCATTTCTTTGGATACATAGACCATTTCATCTAATGACGGTGTAATAAGTCCGCTTAACCCAATAATATCGACGTTCTCCCGGATGGCAGTTTCGATAATTTTCTCTGGTGGCACCATCACGCCCAAATCGATAATTTCATAGTTGTTACAGCCTAAAACCACGCTCACAATATTTTTACCAATATCATGCACATCGCCTTTTACCGTTGCCATTAATACTCGACCGGCAAAGGCTTGCTTCCCATCTTTTTCAGCTTCAATAAATGGTTGGAGGTAGGCGACTGCTCTTTTCATCACGCGCGCTGATTTCACCACTTGTGGTAGGAACATTTTTCCACTTCCAAATAAATCGCCAACAACACTCATTCCAATCATTAAATGACCTTCAATGACTTCAATAGGTTTTTTACTTTCTTGACGTGCTTGTTCAACATCCTCAATAATAAAAGTTTCAATGCCTTTTACTAAAGCATGCGTAATCCGCTCTTGAAGTGGATCATTTCGCCATTCTAAGATTTTAGCAACATCTTCCTTTTTATCGCCTTTTACCGTTTCGGCGAAATCCAACAAACGTTCTGTGGCATCTTCCCTTTTGTTAAACAAAACATCCTCCACATGCTCCAATAAATCTTTCGGAATTTCATCATAGATCTCTAACATGGTTGGATTGACAATTCCCATCGTCATGCCGTGTTGAATGGCGTGATATAAAAAAGAGGAATTGATGGCTTCACGAACTACATCATTTCCCCTAAAAGAAAAAGAAACGTTGCTTACACCACCCGAAACATTGGCATACGGTAAATTTTCGCGAATCCATTTGGTGGCCCTGAAAAAGTCCAAAGCATTCAAACGGTGCTCGTCCATCCCTGTCGCCACCGGGAAAATATTAGGATCAAAAATTATATCCTGAGGAGGGAATTTCACTTTGTCCACTAAAATATCATAGGACCGTTTACAAATTTCGATACGCCTTTCAAAAGTGTCGGCTTGCCCATCTTCATCAAATGCCATGACAATTACGGCCGCACCATAACGCTTCACCAATTTAGCTTGATGCATAAAAATTGCTTCTCCTTCCTTTAAACTTATGGAATTGACCACCGATTTTCCTTGAACTACTTTTAAGCCAGCTTCAATAATTTCCCATTTGGAACTATCGATCATGATGGGCAATTTAGAAATGTCCGGCTCGGAGGCAATCAAATTCAAAAATTTGGTCATGGCAAAAACACCGTCCAACATGCCTTCATCCATGTTGACATCAATAATTTGGGCACCACCTTCAACCTGATCACGGGCGACATCTAAAGCTTCACTGTATTTTTCTTCTTTTATAAGACGTAGAAACTTTCGTGATCCTGTAACGTTGGTACGTTCGCCGACGTTTATAAAATTACTTTCAGGAGTTACGATTAATGGCTCAAGGCCTGAAAGTGTTAAGTATTTGTTTTGATTCTTCATTTTCTTTCTATTCATGAGATTTAATTTCGTTGAACCTCAAGTTTTACTGGCTTCGCACGAAATTGTATTCTGTATGACAATTAGTGGTTAAAACCTGATAATGTATAATATTTGTTGTGTCTTAATTCTCATTGTACTCTTAAAACCCCTGCCTTCGCAGGAATTTCTCAAGACCTAAACGTGTTAGGCATGCATTCATTTTGAGCCTTTAAATTAACCCTTCGTCTTCATCCCGTTTTCTCCGGATGAATCCATCTTCCCTTTTTAAGGGAAGGAATTATTTACGCGGGCACATTGATTTGTCGAGGTTTATATTTTAATGCGGTATCTGCAATCAATTTGATATGCTCTGGAGTCGTACCACAACATCCGCCGATGATATTGATCAAACCATCCTTAAGATATTCTTCAATCAGAACGTTCATTTCATCAGCGGTTTGTTCATACTCTCCAAAAGCATTTGGTAAACCTGCATTGGGATGTGCCGAAGTATAAAATTCAGTTTCGTTGGATAGGCGTTGTAAATAAGGTTGCAATTGATCAGCGCCAAGCGCACAATTAAATCCGACGCTCAGAAGCGGGATATGGGAAACAGACATCAAAAAGGCTTCGACGGTTTGCCCGGAAAGTGTTCTGCCAGACGCATCGGTAATCGTTCCAGACACCATAATGGGAATATCAATATGTCGCTCTTCTTTTACTTCTTCAATAGCAAATAAGGCCGCTTTCGCATTTAGAGTATCAAATATGGTTTCTACTAAAAGCAGATCCACGCCACCATCAATCAAAGCTTCAACTTGCTGTTTATAGGCCATGCGTAATTCATCAAAAGTAATGGCACGAAATTCAGGACGGTTCACGTCTGGCGATAAACTGGCTGTTTTGTTGGTTGGCCCTATACTTCCTGCCACAAAACGCGGTTGATCAGGATTGGCTTTAGTAAACTCATCAGCAATTTGTTTGGCGATTTTAGCCGATTCAAAATTGAGTTCGTAAACTAAACTCTCCAAATTGTAATCTGCCATTGCAATGGTCGTACTTGAAAACGTATTGGTTTCTACAATATCAGCACCAGCCTCAAAATACTGGCGATGTATTTCAGCAATAGCTTGTGGCTGCGTCAATGATAATAAATCATTATTGCCTTTAAGTGAGCTTGGATAATCCTTGAAACGCTCTCCGCGAAAATCTTCTTCCCAAAAATTATAGCGTTGCAGCATGGTGCCCATGGCGCCATCTAAAACTAAAATACGATGTTGTAATGCTTTTTTGATATGTGACATTTTTGTAAAAAAAATAAAAATGTCATCAGGAAAGTGAGAGAAAAAATACACTTTGGTTATCTGTCTAAATCCTGAAAAATTCAGAATAAAGTAGAATTTAGCACCTTCTTAAATGATTCCGATGATTCCGAAGTTTCGGAACTGCTTACGCAGAAATTTTAAGGGTTGCTAAGGCTTCAACGGGTCTAATCCCTCTGCCTTTCGTGATAACAAATATTAATAATATGAACTTAAAGGCGAAACTAAGGCATAAAAAGTGTTTTACCAACTTTAGTTGAATAAATCTGAAGATAAGTAACGATCGCCAATATCGCAAATGATGGCCACAAGAATTCCTTTGTCCAATTTCTCGGCAATTTTTAGAGCTACAGCCACGGAGCCTCCACTGCTCATTCCAGCAAAAACGCCTTCTTCCTTGGCTAATCTATGCGCTGTAGCTCGGGCTTCCTCCTCACTAACTTCTATAACCTCATCCACTTTAGAGCGATCAAAAATCTTTGGAAGATAAGCTTCAGGCCATTTACGAATGCCTGGAATCTTAGCATCATCTGTAGGTTGAGCGCCAACAATAGTGATATTTTTATCTTGTTCTTTTAAAAAAGTTGAGACGCCCATAATAGTTCCTGTAGTTCCCATAGCTGAAATAAAATGTGTCACTTCGCCATTCGTATCGCGCCATATTTCAGGGCCAGTTGTTTTATAATGGGCTTTCCAATTGTCCGCATTAGCAAATTGATTAAGCGCGAAATACCCTTTTTCTTTTTCTAGTTTTTCAGCTAAATCTCGAGCACCTTCAATACCATCATCAGCAGAAGTCAGAATCAATTCTGCACCGTAAGCACGCATTGTTTTGATCCGCTCTTCCGTTGAATTCTCAGGCATAATCAGGACCATTTTCAATCCTAACAATGGTGCTATAAATGCCAATGCAATGCCCGTATTTCCACTAGTAGCCTCCACCAAAGTATCGCCTTTCTTAATATCATTGCGCTTTAAGGCTTCAGAAATCATGTTAAATGCCGCTCTGTCCTTAACACTTCCTCCCGGATTACTGCCTTCCAATTTAAGGAACAGACGCACCCCTTTTTTCGAGATCAGATGTGTCGCTTCTACGAGTGGCGTATTCCCAATGTGATCAATTATGGACTGACTTTGAATCATTTTTTTGTACTTATTTTAATTTCTGTTTGATAAGTTACCAACGAATTCTCTGGAACAGATTTCGTAATCCAAACGTTTGCGCCTATGATGGAATTTGCACCGATTACAATATCACCTCCTAAAATGGTCGCGTTGGCATAAATTGTCACATGATCCTCAATCGTCGGATGTCGTTTTTGTGAAGCTAAACTTTTCTTAATCTGAAGTCCGCCTAAAGTCACACCTTGATAAATTTTGACATTGGTCTTGATAATCGTTGTTTCACCAATGACAATTCCTGTACCGTGATCGATAAAAAAAGAATCGCCAATAGTGGCACCAGGATGAATATCTATGCCAGTTACACCATGCGCATATTCGCTCATCATCCTTGAAATGACATAGGCTTTTAACGTGTGCAATTCATGACTTAATCTGTAAATTGCAATGGCATGAAAGCCTGGATATGCCAAATAAATCTCAGATAAACTCTTGGTCGCGGGATCATTTCTTTCAATCGCAATGGCATCTAAATCGAGTTTCTGTCTTATTACTACAAATTGACTTTCAAATTGATTCCATAATGCTTCACCGTTTTCCAACTGCAATTTTGCGGTAATCTTTATGAACGTCTCTTTTATAAACGCGCTATTCTGCTCACGATATTCTTCATCGAACAACATATAGAACAGACCTTTAGAAAAATTTTTTACGGTATCTTTTAAACAGATATTATAACTCTGAAACTGATTGAGATTATTGGAAGGTGTACTCATACCATCAAAATTACGTATTATTTTTTTGCAGTACCAAAATTAAGCGATTATTAACACCTTCTTAAAGTATGGCTTGCACCACTGCTTTTGGGGCTTCCTTGCGCGTCCCATCAAACCCGTCAATGCCGCTGACCGTCGTGTATTTAAGCACATATCTTTTACCGGGATTGATGATTTGATAAGCCGATTGGCACATTAAGGTCGCTTCATGGAAACCACAAAGAATCAACTTTAATTTTCCAGGGTAGATGTTCACATCTCCAATGGCGTAAATTCCAGGAATGGTCGTCTGGTAATCAAAGGTGTCTACTTTAATGGCATTTTTTTCTATCTCCAGTCCCCAATCCCCAATGGGCCCTAGTTTTGGAGACAATCCGAAAAGTGGAATAAAATAATCTGCTTCATATAAATTTTTTTCTCCTTCCTTTTCAATAGTTACAACCTCCAACTTTTTATTACCATGTAAAGAAGTTACTTCAGCAGGTGTTACCAAGTTTATTTTTCCTAGAAGCTTTAATTCCTGAACCTTTTCTACGGAGTCCAAAGCACCTCTAAACTCATTCCGTCTATGGACAAGCGTTACTTCTGAAGCTATATCAGCTAAAACGATACTCCAATCCAAAGCCGAATCGCCACCGCCAGAAATGATCACCTTCTTGTTTCTGTAAACTTCAGGGTCTTTGATAAAATAGTCCACACCTAAGTCTTCATAATAGGTGATATTCTCAATTAAAGGTTTTCTAGGTTCAAAACTGCCTAAGCCACCTGCAATTGCTACAATGGGCGCTTGATGCTTGGTACCTTTATTGGTGGTCACAATAAAACTGCCATCTTCTTGTTTTTGTAAAGTTTCCGCACGTTCACCCAAGGTAAAGCCAGGCTTAAACTGTTTACCTTGTTCCAACAGATTAAGGGTCAGATCTCCAGCCAAAATATCGGGTAACCCAGGAATATCATAAATAGGTTTTTTGGGATATAATTCTGAACATTGGCCTCCAGGCTGAGGCAACGCATCAATCAAATGACATTTCAGTTTTAGCAATCCCGCTTCAAAAACGGTAAATAATCCTGTGGGGCCTGCGCCTATTATTATTATATCTGTTTTAATCATGCTATTTATTAATTAAGGTTTCGGTAATTTTGTTGAGAGCGTTAACTTTTTCTTCAAAATTGCCTTTTATTGTTTTTCGGTATTGGTTTAAATTTTCTACTAAAATATTAACATCATCAGGAATGACTTCCTCAAAAAATTGACGCAATCGCTTGGCTGTTGTAGGCGACCGTCCGTTGGTAGAGATGGCAATTTTAACGTTGCCTTTGGTCACAATTCCTCCCAAATAGAAATCACAGAAATCTGGTGTATCGGCAACATTGACCAAAAGATTGCGTTGTTTGGCATCCTTATATATTTGTTTGTTGACCTCTAAATTATCAGTTGCTGCAATGACCAAATCCTTATCGTTTAAGAATGAATGGTTATAGGACATCTGTAGCAATCGAATGCTGAACCGTTGTGCGAGATCCCTAACCTCATCTCTGAAAAAAGGGGCCACCATTTCTACATTGGCATTGGGACTCGATTTCAATAAAAATGTAAGTTTTTCTAAAGCGACATTGCCGCCGCCCACAATCAAGGTTTGGAGGTTATTCATTTTTAAGAAAATGGGATATAAATTATTTCGTTCCATTTATGCGGTTATTAAGTGTTGACTGACTTCTGGCTTTATAGAATTTAGCTTGACACGTTGATTGACGACTTCGCCAATAACAATAATTGCGGGATTCGACAAATTCTGTTTTTCTACAACCTCACAAATTGTTGCTACCGTCCCCACACCGAATTTTTCATCTTTAGTGGTTCCATTCTCGATAATTGCTACCGGTGTATTTTCCTTTCCTTCCGATGAAAAGACATGCACAATCTCCGCCAATTTGCTCATCCCCATTAAAATTACGACGGTAGCCGTAGATTGGGCAGCAAGTTTGACATCATTGGATAATTGCTGTGTTTTTGTAGTTCCTGTAATGACCCAAAAACTTTCCGAAACGCCTCGTTTGGTCAATGGAATACCCTGATAGGCTGGCACTGCCAATGACGATGAAATCCCAGGTACCATATAGGTTTCTATTCCAAATTGGCGTACAAAATCAATTTCTTCGGCACCACGACCAAAAATGAAAGGATCGCCACCTTTTAGGCGCACAACGTGACCATGTGATTTTGCCCTTGCAACAATTAAGTCGTTGATTTGATCCTGCCCATAAGTATAACATCCCTTCCGCTTCCCCACAAAGATGAGTTCTGCGTCTGCGGAAGCGTAATCCAATAAAGCGATATTGATCAAAGCATCATACAAAATGACATTGGCCGCTGCTATGGCTTTTATCGCCTTTAATGTGATGAGTTCTGGATCTCCAGGGCCTGCACCAACTACTGTTAATTTTGGAGACTTCATGTGTTTTATTTTTTTAACCTGAAAGATTCTATATCCCGACGCTTCAGGCCTGTCAAGTTGGTTTTATTCTTTCAGCTTAAATTGTAAGTAATTTTTCCTGCGCTCTAAAAACTCTTGATTTTCCTAAAAACACACTAGCACTTTCAATATATCTTTTGGCAAAAGCTTCTGTTGGTGCATTTGTTTTTATTTGATAAATCAATTCTGAGAATGAAGTTCCCAACTCAATTTTATGGCTTTCAACAAATTCAGTATCAAATTGAGTTATAATTCCCGCTTGGGTATTTGTGGTAATATCTTGTGAAATTAAAAGTGCCTTTGCAGCATTGACCATCGCACTGTAGGCAAAATAAATGGCGTTGGAATATACCTTATGTTCTAAAGCGTCACTGGCTTTGTCAATTTTTTCTTCACTTTCCAAAAATAAAGTGGCGATCAAATCGATGATTACACCTGCGCATTCTCCAACTCCAATGGCCTTCACATAACTTTCGTTGGTTCCCCAATCGATAAAATCTGCTTGGGTTAAATTGGTCACATCCGACAAATCCGTTAAGAGGTTGTAGAAATATTTTTCGCCTTGTTCCAAATAATATTCCAAAAAGTGTTTCCCATTGGAATTGGCTTCAAAATCATTTAAAATACGCCGTAAGGCATCTGGCCCTCTACGACTAGGAACTTTCACCACTTTATCAGCATAAACTCCATTTCCGTTACCTAAATTCCCACCCCCGAGCAACACTTGAAGTGCGGGTGCCACTAATTTATCTTGGGTACGGATTGACATCCCTTGAAATCCAATATTCGCCATATTATGCTGCCCACAAGCGTTCATACACCCGCTAATTTTTATGACCAAATCCTCATTTTTTAAATACTGCGGATATTCGGTTTTTATGACGCGTTCCAACTCCTCTGCAATTCCCGTACTGCTGGCAATCCCTAAATTACAAGTGTCCGTTCCAGGACATGCCGTAATATCAACAGCCTTATTATAACCGACTTCCACAAACCCTAGCTTTTCTAATTCTTGATAGAAAAATGGCAGTAGTTCTTCTTTCACAAACGGGATGACGATGTTTTGACGTAAGGTCAACCGGAGTTCTCCAGCAGCAAAGTTCTCAACCAAATCTGCCAGCAAACGTGCTTTATCGGTATAGAAATCGCCTAATAATACTTTGATTCCTATCCCCACATATCCTTTTTGTTTTTGAGGAATGAGGTTGGTCGATTTCCAAATATTGTAAGCAGCTTCATCTTTAACTACAACGTTTGGAACCGCAACAGTCACAGGAACTGAAATTGGATAATCTTCCACATTAATGGGAATTGATTTATTTGAAATAGCCTCTTGTTCTTCCTCAACCCAAGCTTTAAATTGCTCTAAACCAATGTTGCTTATTAAAAATTTCATACGTGCTTTCGAGCGACTTTTACGTTCGCCATAACGATCAAAAACACGTAAAACGCCTTCCATTAGTGGAATAATTTTTTCGGTTGGCAAAAATTCATACAATAAATCGGCATGTCGCGGTTGTGAACCTAATCCGCCACCTAGCAAGACTTTAAAGCCTCTGATGCCATGTTCAATTTTGGCTATAAAACCCAAATCATGCATGAAGGACAAGCCTGTATCTTCATCAGATGCGGAGAATGAGACTTTGAATTTCCGTCCCATTTCCTGACAGATAGGATTGCGCAAAAAGAACTTATATATAGCATCTGCATATGGAGACACATCAAAAGGCTCATTGACATCAATCCCTGCCGTTTCACTTGCGGTGACATTACGGACGGTATTACCGCAAGCTTCACGAATGGTCATTTCGCATGCTTCTAATTCTGACCATAATTCGGGCGTTCTGTCAATATCCACATAATGAATCTGGATGTCCTGGCGTGTGGTAATGTGCAAGCGTCCTCGGGAATATTCATCGGACACATCCGCAATTCGCCGCAACTGTTTGCTGAAAACTTTTCCGTACGGTAGTTTGATGCGAACCATTTGTACCCCTGGTTGTCGCTGTCCATAAATACCTCTAGCCAAACGCACACTTCTGAATTGTTCGTCGTCCACCTTTCCATTTTTGAAAAGCGCAATCTTATTGGCCAAATCAAGAATGTCTTTTTCAACAATTGGATTTTCTATTTCTGTTCTAAAACTTTGCATAAGTCTGCCTCTAAGCCCCTTCTTTTCAATTGCACTTAAGCAATTATAAGGAAACGGTTTTACTGGGTAATTTTTAGTTAAACTTTCTTTTGATTGTAAAGGTTTCTCTTAATAAACCTACTGAATAAAGCCCGCTCCAACGGTGTTATTTGATTGTGAATCGATTAAAATGAAGGAACCATTGGTACGATGATCTTTGAAAGGATCAAAAAAAATGGGTTTGTTTAATTTGAAGGTCACTGAAGCGATATCATTCATTTTCAAAGCATCAATATCTTTTTCCACTCCTGAATAATCTGGATGGATTTTATGATGAATGGCATCCACTTTTGCTAAGACCTTATTTACGCCATGTTGCAATACATACTTATTCCCAGGCGCTAAATCTTGAGAATCCATCCAAGAAACAGTGGCAGTAAATTGTTTATCAATCGTAGGCAAATCACCAACTTTCACCAACATATCTCCTCTACTCACATTGATATCATCCTCCAAAGTGATGGTAACTGATGAGCGTCTCGAAGCCGTTTTATACAATTCATCGTACAAAAAAATCTCCTTGATTTTCGATTTGGTTTGCGATGGCAAGACGACTATTTCGTCGCCTATACTTAATTCACCACCATAAACTTTACCGGCATACCCTCTAAAATCATGGAATTCTTCAGTCTTTGGTCTGATAACATACTGCACTGGAAATCTTGGCGTACCCACATTATAAATATCTTCATTATCCAATAATTCAAAATGTTCTAATAAAGTCTTTCCTTTATACCATGGGGTGTTTTTGGATTTATGGACGACATTGTCACCTTTTAGAGCACTCACAGGAATAAAGGTGATTTTTTGCTCTTGATAATCACGCTTGTGCATCAGATTTTCAAAATCGGCTTTAATAGTGTTGTAGATTTCTTCAGAAAAATCAACCAAATCCATTTTATTGACCGCTACGATCACATCTTTGACACGTAATAGATTATTGATAAAAAAGTGCCGATTGGTTTGCTCAATCACTCCTTTTCTGGCATCAATCAAGATGATGGCTGCTTGGGATGTAGAAGCGCCTGTGACCATGTTTCGTGTGTACTCCACATGGCCGGGCGTATCGGCAATAATGTAGCTTCTAGTCTGTGTTGAGAAATAAATATGCGCCACGTCAATGGTGATGCCCTGCTCTCTCTCAGCCACCAAGCCATCTGTTGCCAAGGAAAAATCCAGATAATCATATCCTTTCTGTTTGCTGGTTTTTTTTATGGCTTCGAGCTTATCACTCGTTAATGATTTTGTATCGTATAGAATTCTACCTATTAAGGTACTTTTTCCATCGTCCACACTTCCTGCTGTTGCTATTTTTAAAACTTCCATTTTTTGTTTGGTATTAAATATTAAGTGGGTCGTTTGAAGATTTCCCAGACTTTATACTCCTCTGTTTTATTTATAATCCGTTTAGCACTTAATTCTTTGTACTATTATCTAATACTAAAAGTATCCTTGTTGTTTGCGTTTTTCCATGGCGGCTTCCGACCGTTTATCATCAATCCGTGCCCCACGTTCTGAAATAGTGGATTCCCTAATTTCTTGAACTACGGAGGCAATATCCGCTGCTTCAGAAAGCACCGCGGCAGTGCAGCTCATATCGCCTACCGTTCTGAATCTGACCACGCGGTCTTCAACCACTTCGTCATCATCCCTAAAAACTACTTCATCATCCGATGACCAAATCAATCCGTCTCTTAAAAAGGTAGCTCTGGTATGCGCAAAATAGATGGAAGGAATTTCAATAGCTTCCTTTTGGATGTACGACCACACGTCTAGCTCCGTCCAATTGGAAATTGGAAACACACGCACGTTTTGCCCCAATTGAATTTGCCCATTCAGCATATCGAACAATTCTGGACGTTGATTTTTTTCATCCCATTGTCCAAAATCATCTCTTACCGAAAAAATGCGTTCTTTTGCTCTTGCCTTTTCTTCGTCTCTTCTAGCGCCTCCAATACAGGCGTCAAATTTAAATTCTTCAATAGCATCTAAAAGCGTCGTAGTTTGAAGACTATTTCTGCTGGCGTATCTACCTGATTCTTCTTTTACTTTACCTGCATTAATTGCATCTTGCACCTTCCTAACAATCAATTCCAGCCCTAGTTCTTTTACCAACTTATCTCTAAAAGCAATGGTTTCAGGAAAGTTGTGACCCGTATCAATATGCATTAGCGGAAATGGAATTTTTGCTGGATAGAACGCTTTTTGCGCTAATCTTACCAAAGTGATCGAATCCTTTCCGCCAGAAAACAGCAATACAGGTTTTTCAAATTGCGCAGCCACTTCCCTGATGATATATATGGCTTCGTGTTCTAAGGGGTTTATTTTTGAGGTGTCTTTTTTCATAATTTGCCCATGAGTCTCCAAAGAGACTACTATTGTTTGGGTGGTTTTTGTTGTTATCATTGTGTTTGGTAATATTTACTTGAACTGAGACCATGACTGCGACTAAAATCTAAGCATGCAGGCCACATTCCCTGTTTTCCATGGCTTTCGTTGGATCAAAATATTTGAACTCGTTGGGTAAGTTATTTTCGAGCAAATAATTATCGAGTTCTTCATCTGTCCAATAATAAAAAGGACTCACTTTTAATAGGCCTTCCGCACCTTGAGAAACAATATCAATACTATCCCTAAAAGCGGTTTGTCCTTTACGTAAATTTGTAAACCATGCATCGGGTTGATGGTCTGCCATAGCCCTTTTGAAAGGCTCCAACTTTACCTGCTCGGTGAATATTTTATGTTTTGGATCATCCAGATGAGGAATTCCCAACACGATATCGCGATGTGCCGTCGTTTGTTTTGGCACATACAATTGCACGTTCAAATCCAGTTGCTCTATAATTGCTTCAGCATGCTTATACGTTTGTGGCGTGTTATAACCAGTATCGCACCATATCACTTTAAGATCTTTTTTAACCTTGGTAACCGCATGTAAGATGGCAGCTTCGTAAGGTCTAAAATTGGTGGTAACCACTGGATTATCAGCAATTGAAACAGCCCACAAAATGATGTCATTAGGTGTTTTATTCCTTAGATCTTGGTTAATTTGCTCTAAGTTAATGATCATTATTTTCCCCATTTTATATTATTCCAAGCACGTTCATGAAAAAAGTAGAGTGCCATTTTTGAAACCAATTCTATGGCACCGATTGAAAACGCCAATGCCATCGTTCCAGTAATCACGTAAGAGATAACAACCGTTGCAAGTGTACCCACAACCCGCCAGCTGATTGTTTTCAACAACGTGCGTTTGATATTTTCTTTAGATTCCACTGCTGTATTTTCAGTAAATTCCACTCTTTCATTAATTATATTTGATTCTAAAACTGTACTCATTGTTATAAATATTTAATCATTTACTTTTACTCCTATAGAACTAGTAGGGTATTATGCAAACGTAAATAAAAATATTAAACCACACTAATCGAATTCTTTAAAAATTAAGGCTATTTTTTACGAATCTGCTAATTAACCAAATCGGACAAGGACGTTTCTCCGTAAATCTTAAGGTTGCTATCACGAATCTGAATCATCAAGTGATGCACAGCACATTCAGCTTCATCCGGACAATCATCGCACTTTTCGTAATAATTTAAGCTCACACAAGGCACCATAGCTATGGGGCCTTCCAAAACTCTCATGACTGTTGTCATTTTAACATCCTTAGGATCTTTAAGCAGATAGTATCCACCACCTTTTCCCTTTTTAGATCCTAACAGACCACTTTTTCGAAGTGTCAATAAAATACTTTCCAAAAATTTGAGTGAAATATTCTCGCTTTTAGAAATGGTCGCAATCGAAACCGGTGTGTTTTGCTCTTGTTTCGCCAAATAAGTCAGCGCCTTGATTCCGTATTTTGTCTTTTTTGAAAGCATCCCACAAAGATACTTCTTTTTATAAGTTTTCTAAGGCCTGCTTTAAATCGGCAATAATATCATCAACATGCTCCAATCCTACGGAAATACGCACTAATCCGTCAGAAATACCAGTTTCTAAACGGTCAGCTTCACTCAATTTACTGTGTGTTGTACTTGCCGGATGGGTGGCTATGGAACGTGTGTCTCCTAAATTGGCAGAAAGTGATAACATTTTCAAATTATTCAAAAATTTACGCCCAGCTTCTATGCCGCCTTTCACCTCAAACGCCACGATATTGCCACCTTGCTTCATTTGCTTTTTCGCTAATTCGTACTGCGGATGCGATTTTAAAAAAGGATATTTTACCAAAGCAACCTTGTCATGAGTTTCCAAATAATCTGCAACTTTAAGTGCATTTTCACAATGTCTATCCACTCGAACCCCTAAAGTTTCTAAGCTTTTAGATAGAATCCATGCATTGAAAGGTGATAATGCTGGGCCTGTATTTCTTGAAAAAAGATAAATCTCTCGCATTAAATCAGCGCTTCCAACCGTTACACCTCCCAGTACACGACCTTGTCCATCAATCAACTTTGTGGCCGAGTGAATAACCAAATCAGCACCAAATTTTATAGGATTTTGTAAATAAGGTGTGGCAAAGCAATTGTCTATAATAAATATCAGATTATGCTTTTTGGCTATTTTCCCTAAAAATTCTATATCCAAGATATCCACGGCGGGATTTGTCGGACTCTCCACATACAAAATCTTTGTATTGGGTTGAATGAGCGCTTCAATTTGATCTACTTCTTCTATTTTAAAATAACTGGTTTCTATATTCCATTTTGGAAGAAACTTTGTAAACAACGTATGGGTCGAACCGAAGACACTCCTTGCGGATACAATATGATCTCCAGCATTCAGCAAAGCCGCAAAGGTTGAAAATACCGCCGCCATTCCTGTTGCAAAAGCATAACCACTGTCGGCACCTTCAAGCTTGCACATTTTATCGACAAATTCCGAGGTGTTCGGATTCGTAAAACGGCTATAAATATTACGTTCTTTTTCTTCAGCGAAAGAAGCACGCATATCTTCCGCATCTTCAAATATAAAGCTTGACGTTAAATGCAGTGGTGTGGAATGCTCCAAGAATTCCGAACGTTCCATCTGTGTTCTGATGGCGTCGGTTTCAAATTTATAATTGCTCATCGAGTTGTTATTAAAACCTCTCAGGTTTTGAAAACCTGAGAGGTTTAGGAATGGTGTACTTTTTAATTAATATGTTTTGATAATCTTAAGATATCGCCAAAAACACCTCTTGCAGTTACTTCTGCTCCTGCGCCTGCGCCTTGGATGACGATAGGTTGCTCACCATATGATTCCGTGAAAATCTCAAAAATCGCGTCGGAGCCTTTGATATGCCCTAAAGTACTATCTAAAGGAATAGACACTAATTTGACTTCCAAATTGCCTTTGTCTTGTGATAAATCTCCCGACAAATCACCAACATAGCGCAAAACATGCCCTTCTTTCTGTTGGTCTTTTATCGCTTGGTATTTCTCATCCAAAACGTCTAATTGCTTTAAAAATTCAGAGGTTGGAATCTCTCTATAAGCTTCTGGAATAAGGTTTTCAACAGATATATCGGTAAACTCATTTTGCAAATCGAGTTCTCTCGCTAAAATCAATAGTTTTCTGGCGACATCATTTCCAGAGAAATCCTCACGCGGATCTGGTTCTGTAAATCCTTTATCAATGGTTTCCTGAACAATCGTACTAAAAAGTCTCTCCTGGACAGAAAAATTATTAAACAAATAACTTAAAGTTCCCGAAAAAACACCGCGAATACGTGTGATATTCTCCCCCGACTCATGTAATAATTTAATCGTATCGATCAATGGCAAACCTGCACCAACAGTAGTTTCATAGAGATAACTCTTTTGGTTATCGTCTAAATTCCTCCTAAGTTCTGTATAGAAATCGTGCGAGATGGTATTTGCTATTTTATTGGAAGACACCAAGTCAAATCCCGCTTCCAC
>JBDTKP010000114.1:0-8472 GCA_039935255.1 Gelidibacter sp.
TTGCTTAAGAAAAGGTTCAGATTTTAATCTGAACCTTTTTTTATATAAAATAAACTCGTGTGTCAACTGAAAGTGTATTAAGGATTCTTAACATGTTAGTGGCGTAGAGAATGTGAATTGATCTAGATATGCTTGATCTCGCTCTTATCCAAAATGGCATCACCGCGAAGTCTTAAAAAGATTTGTGCCACGGCAATGGTGTCCTTTTCACAATAGATAGCAATACGATCGATGTCTTTATCTTCGTAATACACACGAAAGACTTCACTACCATCAATATCATCTTTTGGAGATGGAATACCTAAAACATTAGTGAGTAATTTTAAAGAGGTATAAGTTTTATAATCACCAAATTTCCAAAGTTCCAAGGTGTCGAGATGTGGCACTTCCCATGGTTTTTTTCCGAAGAGATTCAATTTATTTGGCAATTCGATATTATGGATTATCATGCGCCTTGCGATGTAGGGAAAGTCAAATTCCTTCCCATTATGAGCACATAACAAGTGTTTGGTTAAGCTGAAGTGTGATAGAACAAGATTTTTAAAGTCGTTTAAAATTTTAGTTTCATCTCCATAAAATGAAGTCACTCTAAAGGTTCTGATCGCATCTTGAAACTTGAAATACCCTACGGAAATACAAACTATTTTACCAAACTCGGCCCAAATCCCTGCACGTTCATAGAACTCATCGGCAGAAATATCAGCGCGTTGATACTTGGATTTAGGCTCCCAAAGCTCTTGTTTGGTTGGGTCTAGGTCAGAAAAAAGACGTGTTTCTGGAACCGTTTCGATATCCAGGAATAAAATGTCTTCAAGATTGAGTTTGCTGATCATACCCACTTTCCTGCGAAGGGAGGAATTTCGTTAATTAATAGGATTTTATTTTTTTGAGAATAGCTATCCCATTTCATTTCGCAAAATAGATGGGATTAGAATCTAAGTTTTAGACATCATCTCATAAGCTTCATCAATATAGTTATAAATGTCTTCGTTAAAAGGATCTACAGCTTCTTCAACCTTTAGCGATTGATGTCCCAAACGGACAATGATCATATTGTCATCCGGCTGAACAATCACATATTGACCCAAATGGCCACGCATCATGAAAAAGTCTTTGCCTTTATAATCCTGTATCAACCACCAACCATATCCATATTCTGGACTTTCGGGGAATCGAGGTGTTATTGATTTGGCGACAAAGGCAGAATCCAACACCTGCGTGCCATTCCATTTACCATGATCTTTAAACAACTTACCATAGCGTGCAAAATCCTTTGCATTACTAGCAATACAGCAAAAGGCCTTAACCAAATCCTTTCCTTCGCTATCCACTTGCCAAAGTGTTGAGTTTTCGCTTCCCAAAGGTTTCCAAAATGATTCTGAAAGATAATCGTAAAGCTTTTTGCCTGTTGCTTTTTCAATCACCATTGCCAACAATTGGGTATCTCCACTAGAGTATTTATATTTTTGGCCAGGATCATTCTCCATGTTTAATCCTAAAATCACTTTTGCAAGATTGTCATCAAAATAAGCACGGGTTGTGATGGATAAGGGTGAATAATAGGCTTCCACCCAATCGGTACCAGAACTCATTGAAGACAAATCGCCAACGGTCATTTTTGCTGCTTTCCCTTCGCTGAATTCAGGAAAGTAATCGCTAACTGGTTGATCTAATCCTTTGATATGACCTTGCTCAATGGCTTTTTGCATCAATCCGGAAACATAGCTTTTGGCCATAGAGAAAGAGTTGGACTTGGAGTCTTCTCCAAAGCCGTCATAATAATTCTCAAACCAGATGCTATCATTTTTAATGATCACATAGGCTATTGTTCCCAAATCCTTGTTGATTTTTTGGAGTGCATCCGTTTCTTTGACTGCGTTATAATTGATGTGATTTGGCCAAGGTTGTGGTGTGCCGTTTGCCACAACTTCATTGTCAAATTCTTTATAATCTTCTAAAAAGGCTGTCGTATGACCTTTGAAATAAATTGTTCGCGTTGCTTTTAGTAAATAATCAGTGTCCGTGATGTATAAAACGGCTACCATGAGCGCAATTAAAATAAGGATCCATTTAAGAAATTTCATAAGGTTGGTATTTAGTTGAATAAATATAGGGAATTATCTTGCAATGTCTACACAAGAAGACCTCACAGGTTTTTAAAACCTGTGAGGTCTTTCCATATTTCTAAAACAAACTTTGTTGCTTACAAGGTCTTTCATGCTCTAAAAGCCATTGTTTGCGATGTAATCCACCGGCATAGCCTGTAAGGCTGCCGTCACTTCCAATGACGCGATGGCAAGGCACCACAATCCATAGCGGGTTTCTACCATTGGCATTGGCAACGGCTCTTATGGCTTTGACATCGCCGAGTTTTTGGGATAATTGTAAATAGGATATCGTTTTTCCGAAAGGAATGGTTTGCAGTTCATTCCAAACTTTCTTTTGGAAATTAGTGCCTTCTGGATTTAATTGGAGGTCGAATTGTGTGCGTTTACCATCAAAATATTCATTGAGCTGATGGACGCAATCTTCAAGCGCCACAGGAATAATATCTGTTATTTTTTCTTCTGAATTCAATATATAAATGGAAGCAATACCTTCTTCGTCACCAATAACTTTGGTAAAACCTAAGGGTGATTTAATAATGCAAATTTCCATTAATCTAAAGGTCTTGAATCCATTTTAATAACTAGCTTTCCAAAATGATGCTCGTATTAGGAACGCCATATTGAGAAATCCGTTCTATAAAAGTGACGAGATTTTTATTGCTCTTAAAATACCCAAGAATGCATAAGCTGTCTTCTCCAGTTATACGATCACAACGCTCAACTTCTTCTTGATGAATGATCTGATTGTAGGCCGTTCTTAAAGTACTTGATTGATGGATTTTTAATATGATGTAGGCCTTCGTGACCACATCGAGTTTTTCATGATTGAGTTTTAGTGAATAGCCCAAAATAATCCCTTTTTCCTCCAATTGTTTCACACGTTTACCAACAGCAGGAGCGGAAAGTTCTACTTTTTTACCAATGTTTGCAAAGGATTCTCGAGCGTTTCTACGAAGCAGTTGAAGTATTTTGTGGTCGATATCGTCCATTTGAATCAAAATTAAAATTACACATAATCAAGTTAATCGGAACTAAATATATGAAAATAATTTTGATTGATAACTAACGCTTGCATTTATTTGCTTTCTACGTATTTCGATAAACAGACTTCTGCTGTAATTAAGGTTTACAAAATTATAGCTGATAAAATATTTCCTACTGATTTAAAAGTCTAACAACGTCCTTCGCAAAATAACTTGCAATGATATCAGCCCCGGCACGTTTTATAGCAGTTATTTGTTCCATCATAACGGCATCATGGTTTAACCATCCCTTTTCGGCGGCTGCTTTTAACATCGCATATTCTCCAGAAACTTGATATACCGCAACAGGAACATCAACCGCATTTTTGATTTCGCGTACAATGTCCAAATAGCATAATCCTGGTTTAATCATGACAATGTCAGCGCCTTCATCGATGTCCATTTCGGCTTCTTTGAGGGCTTCAAAACGATTGCCGTAATCCATCTGATAGGTTTTTTTATCTTTCGGAATATTTTTCATATCCACTGGAGCAGAATCCAACGCATCACGGAAAGGCCCGTAAAATGCCGATGCATATTTTGCGGAGTAGCTCATGATGCCTGTATTTACAAAACCTTCGTCCTCGAATGCTTCTCTAATACTGATAATTCTGCCATCCATCATGTCGCTTGGCGCAACGAAATCTGCCCCAGCACGAGCATGAGACAAGCTCATCTCAGTTAAAACATCCACACTTTCGTCATTTAAAACCATACCGTTTTCAATAATACCATCATGTCCATAGGCTGAGTACGGATCAAAGGCCACGTCAGTCATCACCAACATGTCAGGACAGGCGTTTTTAACCGTTTTTATAGCGCGTTGCATAAGACCGTTAGGATTGATAGCTTCTTTGCCTTTATTGTCTTTTAAATTATCCGGAACTTTTACAAATAGCAACACTGATTTTAGACCCAGCTTCCAAAGCTCCTTGACTTCTACTTCAAGTAAATCTAAACTGTAGCGAAAGTAATTGGGCATAGAGGCGATCTCATCTTTGACGTTTTTGCCTTCTGTTACAAAAAGGGGAACTATAAAGTCGTTAGGTGAAATGATGGTTTCCCTTACCAATGAGCGGATTGCTTCGTTGGCTCTTAATCTTCTATTTCTTTTTATTGGGTACATATTTTTATCTTAAAATGAAAAGTGAAAAGTTTGCTGGACAGGTTTCCAGATCAATTTTAGGGCTATTAAAATGACGGTATAGAACTCTTTTTGGTTTTACTTTGAATTACCTATTTTTAGCTTTTGCAAATTTAAAAATTTAAACCCATTTAAACTTGAATAAGCACTTCAGACATTTGAAATTTGTATACACTTGGAGAAATTATCAGCGGATCATTTTAAAAAACTTTGATTTTCATATTTCAGACCGTCATTTTCATGTGGTTGCACCACCTGGCTCAGGTAAAACTATTCTTGGAATTGAAATTATAAGAAAAATTGGCAAAAAAGCGCTTGTGTTGTCGCCTACTTTGACAATCAGAAATCAATGGGAAAATAGACTACAAGAGTTTTTTACAGAACATCACGATTTTAAAGACGTTTCGTTTGACATAAAGAAGCCGTCTGCGATGACTTTTGTAACGTACCAATCCTTACATGCACTGCGGAAATCCTTTAGAACAGTGGAGGAGTTTACCTCATTTTTCAAAAAACATGACATTGAGGTTTTGGTACTGGATGAAGCCCACCATTTAAAAAATACGTGGTGGCAGACCCTGATCGATTTCAAAAATGCCATCAATCCTTATATCGTGGCTCTCACTGCAACACCGCCTTATGATAGTGATCGCACTGAAATCTCTAAATACTTCAAACTATGTGGTCCGATTGATGATGAAATCGCGGTTCCAGAACTTGTGAAGGCGACTGATTTATGTCCGCATCAAGATTTTGTGTATTTGTCCAAACCTGATGATTTGGAAATCAATTTCATTGTCGCTTATCGTCGTCAGATTGCTGATTTTGTTGATGCACTTCTCATGGATGAAGATTTTAAATCCTTTTTAATCCAACATCGGTTTTATAGACATACCGCGGAACATTTAGAGGAATTATACGGGAATGTTGAATACTTTTCATCCATCTTGATTTTCCTTAATAAATGCGGACTAGAAATTCCGAAAGAAAAATTAAAAGTCTTGGGGTTTGGAAAGAATGAAGCGATTGAATTTCCTTATCTCTCTTTGGAATGGGTGCAAATTTTATTACAAAATCTTTTAGTAGGCGATCGCCAGCTACTTGAACCTCAAGAGCCCTATCTCAAATCATTAGAAAACCGATTAAAGCGGATGAATGCTCTTGACAACAGGAAGGTCGATATGATTGGTGAAACCTTATTGTATAAATCTTTGACCAAAAGTCCAAGCAAACTGAAAAGCATTGTGACGGTGGTGACATCAGAATATGAACATCTCAATGATAATTTAAGATGCGTAATCCTTACCGATTATATCAGGAAAGAGTTTTGTAGCACACATAGCAATGAAATACAGTCCATCAACAAAATTGGGGTTATTCCTATCTTTCAATATTTACGATGTTATCTTCCAGATAAGCACTATTTGGCTGTGCTTTCTGGTAGTATCGTAATCATTCATCAGTCTATAAAAATAGTAGTGGAAAATCTTGCTGGGCCAGATGCTTATTCTTATTCTGAATTTCCATCGGATGATGAGTTTTTAATGGTTACTCCAAAAAGTGGTACTTCAAAATCTACAGTTGAGGTACTGACCATTCTTTTTCAAGAAGGTGCAATTAAAGTTTTAGTTGGTACAAAATCGCTTTTAGGTGAAGGCTGGGATGCACCTTCCATCAACAGTTTAATTTTGGCGTCCTTTGTAGGTTTCATTTGTGACAAGCAATCAAATGCGAGGCCGAGCCATTCGGAAAAACCCTGCTAACGCTGATAAGGTCAGCAATATCTGGCACTTGGCGTGTATTGATCCAACGGCTTCCAATGGCGGCAAGGATGTGGAAACACTTCAACGACGTTTTCAAGCCTTTATGGGAGTCTCTAATAAAATGTTTCCAGTTATTGAAAACGGAATGGATCGGTTGGAATTGCCAAAAGAAATTCGTTCAGAAGATGTAGATATTTTAAATGAGCTCACAATTCAAAACTCGAAAAACAGAAAAAATACCGCCAATAATTGGGATGTTGCTATCGGTTCAGGCAAACAATTAACTAGGGAAATTAAAATAATGGACTTAGATGAAATTCCATATAAACGCCAAAAGCGTATCTATTTTAAAGATATGGTGCTTTATTTTATTTTAGAAATGCTTTTGGGACTTGGTGTATTTTTTGTTGAATATTTTGTAAAGAGTTTCCAGGTTATTTTGAATAGAGGCGTGTATTATTTTTTGTATTCTCTAGTGGTCGCTTTAATTCTTTCATTTGGACAACGCTTCTATAAGGCCTTTCAGCTCTATTCACACCATGGTTTTTTGTTCTTAAGAATTAGAAAAATGGGAAATGCCGTTTTGGATACGCTCTATGAATTGGGACACATGACGACTAAAAAACAACATATTTCATTGTCTGCGGAATTTTCACACCAAGGACAACTTATTTGTTGTCTCAATAATGCTTCACGGTTGGAAGATGCTTTATTTACGACAGCTTTGAGTGAGCTTTTGGCGCCAATTGAAACACCGCGCTATTTAATTATAAGAAGTAATCTTTTAAAACGCCGTTTCAATATTGAGAATTTTTATGTAGTTCCCGAATTGTTTGGTGACCATAAAAAGCGTGCGTTAATCTTCCAAAAGCATTGGAACCATAACCTTGGGAAGTCAAAATTAGTCTATACAAGGCATTTTGAGGGCAGAAAGCTCTTGTTAAAAGCGCGCTTGTTTCACATTAGCAACAAATTCAAGGAAGTGAGCAAAGAAGTGATGGTTTGGAAGTGATTACAAACCAAACATGCCATTAAAGTCATCAGCTATATTATTCATCTAGGTCCTTTAAAATGATATCTAATGTACAATTTGAGGTAAGACATCTATTCAGGAAATGTAGTGATCTACAAATCCTCAGGAATAGTGTTGTTTTGGGCTAACCCTACAAATATGCTAAAGCACAGTAGTAATGTTATTTTAGTTTTTTAAACCCAATCTTTGGGATGTTGTAAAACATTAATGAGCCGCTCTTCTTCACTTCCTTTTTCAGGATGATGGTCATATACCCATTGCACATGAGGTGGCAAACTCATCAAAATACTTTCGATGCGTCCATTGGTTTTCAAACCAAATAAGGTGCCTTTGTCGTGCACCAAATTGAACTCCACGTAACGGCCGCGACGGATTTCCTGCCAGGTACGTTGCGCGGTTGAGTACGATAAATCTTTTCGTTTTTCAACGATTGGAACATAAGAGTCCAGAAAACTGTTCCCAACTTCAGTGACATAATTATACCAATCTTCCATGGACATGCTATCATTTGCTTTGCAATAATCAAAAAACAAACCGCCAAGACCGCGGGCTTCGTCACGATGAGAATTCCAGAAATAATCATCACATCTCTTTTTATATAATTCGTAAAAATGTGGCTGATGTTGGTCGCAAGCCGTTTTGCATATTTGGTGGAAGTGAATGGCATCTTCATCAAATAAATAATAAGGCGTTAAATCCTGTCCGCCACCAAACCATGAATCTACAATGTTGCCTTCTTGATCATACATTTCAAAATAGCGCCAATTGGCATGAACCGTTGGCACCATTGGGTTTATTGGATGTAATACCAAACTCAAGCCACAAGCAAAGAAATTGGCATCTTTCACTCCAAAATACTGCTGCATACTTTCTGGTAATTCTCCATGAACTGCTGAAATATTGACCCCTCCTTTTTCAAAGACATTACCATTTTCAATAACGCGCGTTCTTCCGCCACCACCTTCAGGGCGTTCCCAAAGATCTTGTTTGAATTTCGCTTTGCCATCTATAGCTTCTAGTTTTGAAGTGATGGTCTCTTGTAATTCTTCTATATAGTTGTAGAATTTATCTTTCATATCTTAATTCGTAAAGTTCCATATCAAGTGGAGTTTCATTCAAAGGCGTGAATTCATCTTCTAAAGTTTCCTTCCATTTAAAACCACACTTTAGAGCCACATTAACACTTGGCAAATTGGTTTTGTGTGCTATGATTTGAAGAGTTTGCAATCCCATGCTGTCAAAAACATAATCAGAAGTCGCTTTTATCGCTGTGCGCATCAGTCCTTTCTCTTTAAATCGATTGCCAATACAATACGCAAATTCTGCCTGCTTATTTTCCCAATCCAAACTTTTTAGAATGATTAATCCGATGATATCGATGCTGTGTTGATCGTTGATAACA
>JBDTKP010000115.1:0-10368 GCA_039935255.1 Gelidibacter sp.
CGCTATAATAACATTATCGATATCCATACCCACAAGCGCTGCCAAAACATGCTCAGAAGTCTGAATTACAACACCATTTTTCTCCAAGCAGGTGCCCCGCTGTGTATTGGTGACATAGTTAGCATCAGCCTCAATGACCGGTGTCCCTTCGAGATCTATGCGTTTAAAAGAATATCCAGAATTTACTGGTGCAGGTAAAAATGTAAGTGTTACATTATTCCCTGTATGCAATCCGACACCACTTAAAGAAACCTCCTTTTGGATTGTTTTCTGTTTGATGTCTGTCTTAACTATCCCCATTTACTTTCTTATCAATATTGTTAATTTCTTTCATGATTTTAGGTAGGTTTTTAAAATACACATAAGATTTATTATAGTCAGCATAAGAAAATGCAGGAGAGCCTTGAAGAACTTCATCATCCTTAACACTTCTTCCAATACCTGACTGTGCCTGTATTTTTACGTTGTTACCTATAGTAATATGTCCCACGATCCCAACCTGACCTCCAATAATACAGTTTTCTCCAATTTTAGTAGATCCTGCAACTCCCGTCTGTGCTGCAATAACGGTATTCTTACCTATTTCGACGTTATGTGCTATTTGAATTTGATTATCCAATTTTACACCTTTTCTAATAATGGTCGATCCTAGAGTGGCGCGATCAATAGTGGTGGCCGCACCAATATCAACAAAATCCTCCAAAACAACATTTCCTATCTGAGGTACTTTTGTGTATTCACCGTTTTCATTTAGTGCAAAACCAAAACCGTCTGCGCCAATGATAGCACCAGAATTAATAACACAGTTTTTCCCGATAACACAATCAGAATACACTTTGGCGCCAGCAAAAAGCACTGTGTCATCTCCAATTTTCACGTTATCCCCGAGATAAGAGTTAGGAAATATTTTGACATTATTTCCTATCGTTACATTCTCTCCAACATAGGTAAATGCGCCAATGTAAACATCATCGCCATAGATCGTGTTTTTCGCGATATGCGACGGTTGTTCAATGCCATATTTATTGAGTTTCACCTGATTATAATATTCCAAAAGCTTGGAAAAAGATTTATAGGCGTCATCAACTTTTATGAGGGTCGTGTTTATGTCATTTTCAGGTTTAAACGTTCTATTAACAATTGTTATAGACGCCTTTGTCGAATAAATATAAGATTTATACTTTGGATTGGCCAAAAAAGTCAACGACCCTTCAGTTCCCTCTTCTATCTTAGAAAGTGTAGTGACCTCAATATCTGGGTTACCAACGATATCGCCTTCTAATATGCCTGCTATTTGTTGTGCTGTAAATTTCATCAATCGCAAAAATAGAAAAAATGTATCATATATTGTTAGTTGTTGTAAAGTTACTTAGACAGGCTTAGTATAAAATGCTCCCTGTCGGACCGTTCGTTTCATGCCCTACAGCATGTTCTATTCATTCATGGAACAGGAACCCAACCTCCTACATAGCCTCACGTCTATGCTTTCGGATAACAAATATAATATTTAGTTACTGGTATTGAAAGTGCTTTTAAATTTAACTGATCAGATGCTTTTACAATATCTTTGATCTTACCAGAGTTGCACAAGATGTTTATATTTTGAGATTTCAGCTCATAAGCCTGATTTGATACCTGACCCGTAAACACAAAGTAATCAGCTTCTTCAGGGCTTATATTATAACGTTTCATAATGTTTTCTTTGTGCTCTTTTACGTTTTCTATCTTGTGTTTTTTGTTTTTCAATTTTACCTTGAGCAAATCCCTATTGATAATCATTGTGCAGAGGTTCTTCAACACAAAATCGTCGTGATATTGCCATTCCTTCATTGCAGAAACGATATCATAATCATCCAAACGCGCAAAAATTTCAAGAGTGTCTTTTGTGAAATTTGAATTATTGATTTCATTCTTCAAAAAATAGGTCAATGCACTACTCGCTTTCAAATCAATGCCCCTATTAGAAAGTTCTTTAGCCCGTTTCAATACACGCATCAGCAGTTGTTCAGCCGCCACACTTGTTTTATGCAAATAAACTTGCCAATACATTAATCGTCTCGCTACCAAAAACTTTTCGACACTATAGATACCCTTTTCTTCAACTACCAATTCATCATTCACCACATTGAGCATAGTGATCAACCGTTCAGCATTGATATTCCCTTCAGCAACACCCGTATAGAAACTATCCCGTTTCAAATAATCAGCCCTGTCCATATCAAGCTGACCCGAGATGAGCTGACACATAAAATTCCTATGGTATACTCCTTTAAAAATTTGAATGGCTAGCGTTAAACTTCCGTTAAATTCCTCATTCAATTGTTCCATAAAAAAAAGGGAAATTGCTTCATGTGAAATGCCAGTTACAATACTATGCTCCATAGCATGACTAAATGGTCCGTGGCCAATATCGTGTAAAAGTATAGCTATCAACAAAGCTTCTTCTTCTTCTCGAGAGATGTCAACAGCTTTAAAACGAAGGACATTCACCGCCTTTTGCATTAAATGCATACTTCCCATGGCATGATGAAATCTGGTGTGATGCGCCCCAGGATAGACCAAATAAGACATGCCCATTTGAGAAATTCTTCGCAGTCTTTGGAAGTATTTATGGGCAATCAAATCAAAGATTAACGAATTGGGTATCGTAATAAATCCGTAAATTGGGTCGTTAAATATTTTGAGTTTGTTTACTTTATCCAAACTTGAGAATTTAATAATTAATTATAAACAAAGATACATGAACCATATAAATATCCTTTGGGTTGACGATGAAATTGATATGCTAAAACCCCATATCCTGTTTTTAGAAAAAAAGAATTACAAGGTCACTACTTGCAAAAGTGGTACAGAAGCTTTGGAAATTATTGACGACACTAACTTTGACATTATTTTTTTAGATGAAAACATGCCAGGATTGACAGGATTGGAAACGCTCAACGAAATTAAAGAACGTCGTGCCAACCTTCCAGTGGTGATGATTACCAAAAGTGAAGAAGAATACATTATGGAAGAAGCCATAGGCAATAAAATAGCAGATTACCTTATAAAACCTGTGAATCCCAATCAAATTCTGTTGAGTTTGAAGAAAAATCTAGATCACTCCAGATTGGTTTCAGAAAAAACGACCTCTAATTATCAACAAGAATTCAGAAAGATTTCCATGGACATGTCCATGGTCAATAGCTATGAAGAATGGTCCGATTTATATCAGAAATTGATTTATTGGGAACTACAACTTGAAGATATCGAAGATGTGGGCATGACTGAAATCTTAGAATCCCAAAAAACCGAAGCCAATCTTCAGTTTGGGAAATTTATAGAAAAAAATTATACCAGTTGGTTTGAAAATAATGCCGATGCACCGATCATGTCGCATAATTTGTTTAAAAAGAAAATAGTACCTGAACTTAGTGACAAGCAACCAACACTTTTATTAGTTATTGACAATTTGCGCTATGACCAATGGAAAGCTTTTGAACCTAATGTGAGCAATTATTATAAAAAAACCTCAGAAAGTTCATTTTACAGCATCCTTCCAACCGCCACACAATATGCCCGAAATGCTATTTTTTCAGGATTGATGCCAAGTGAAATGGAAAAACGCCATCCTGAATATTGGAAGAATGATGTGGATGATGGAGGTAAAAACCTTTATGAAGCTGAATTTTTAGCGGCTCAGTTAAAACGCTTGGGGCTTCAGAACCTGAAAACCGAATATCATAAAATCACTAATCTCCAGTCAGGAAAAAAGTTGGTAGAAAATTTCAAAACGCTAAAAAATAACGACCTTTCTGTAATTGTTTATAATTTTGTGGACATGCTTTCCCATTCCAAAACTGAAATGGAGGTGGTTAAGGAACTCGCATCCAATGACAAGGCTTACCGCTCTCTTACGTTAAGCTGGTTCAAAAACTCGCCGTTGTTGGAAATGATTCAGAAAGCACAGCAAATGGGCTTTAAATTAATTATAACCACTGATCACGGCACCATAAATGTCAAGAATCCATCTAAAGTGATTGGAGATCGGGACACCAGCTTAAATTTACGCTACAAAACAGGTCGCAGCTTAACGTATGAGGCTAAAGATGTGTTTGTGGTCAAAGATCCAAAAGATATCCATTTACCTACCATAACTATGAGCAGTTCGTTTATTTTTGCAAAAGGTGATTTATTTTTAGCCTATCCGAATAATTATAACCATTACGTGAGTTACTTTAGAAACACCTATCAACATGGCGGTGTTTCTTTAGAGGAAATGATTATTCCCTTCGTGGTGCTTAGTCCAAAATAAGTCTACGTAATGCAGATAAATCCGACTAAGCGTCGTATTCGTTAGTTTTTATCATATTTTATACTTATCATTGCCCCCTAAAATAATTTCAGAAATGGAAATTATGGAATATAAATATTCTATTAACGATATTGAATCCGTTGCAAGTGCCGTATTAAAAAATACGACTTCCAAGACGCTTTTATTTTATGGCGATATGGGCGTTGGTAAAACAACGTTGATAAAGGCATTGGCACAACAATTAGGAAGCAAAGAAAACATTAGTAGTCCTACATTTTCAATTGTGAACGAATATGAAATTAACAATGGTTTAATTTATCATTTTGATTTGTATAGAATAAAGGATGAAGATGAAGCACTCAATTTTGGTATAGAAGATTATTTGTATTCCAAGCATTGGATTTTTATTGAATGGCCAGAAAAATTAGGACATTTGCTTCCGGAAAATTCCAATGACATTAAGATGATTTTAAATACAGATGGTTCAAGAACCATTACATTGTGTACAACAACTGGCTTCACCCATGAAAAAGCAAGTATGTAGTAAAAAATTTGAAGAAATTCAGCACCCAGACACCGCGTCAATTTTGAAGAGTACGGGAAAACCGTAGCTTTCAAGGGATTTAACAGGTTGGTTTTAACGTTCTTTTAACACCTTTAACAACGTGTTAAACCTAAGTTTGAATCAAGTAATTAATTAAATCCCTTGAATTATGAAAACAAAAAAGTACTTAATTGCATTGGCAATTTTCGGTGGTGCGTTGTTCACTGCTCAAGCTTCAAACATTATTGATTTAACCGGACAAACAACAATAGATGGTGTCGACAAAAGAACTATTAAAATCCCAAGAAGCGGATAAAATTGGAGTAAAAAGAAAATTTCTTTTAGGGAGTATCCTTGCAACTATAATTGCAGGATCTCCTTTTTTATTTTATTTGTACGAGTATGTTCCAGAGACTCGAGATTGGGAAACCTTGTTTTTCACCTATCACAGTGGTTTTTATGAAAATGCAAGAACAGCTATGTGGATGCTTACAAGCAAATTTATTCCACTTTTCTATTTAACAATATGGTTTTTCACCTGCCGTCATTGGTGGTATCATGCTCTATTAGTGCCTATTGTTATGTTTATTTATCAAATTGTCGATGGGCTATTTCAAGATTGTGATTCGGCTCTTGATCAATTTGATATTCTTTACATGCTACCCGTTATGGCCTTAGTTATTCCTTCAATTTATTTAATAAAAGCGAAAGTTTTTACTAAGATTAATGATGGAAATAAAACAATGCAAGAACTAGAAGAAGAATTTAAAATTAAACCTAAAGGGTTAATCAATACATTAAAGGAATATTTTTAATTATGACAATGGATATGTACATCTTAAGATGGCATTTATTCATGCTCCTAACAGTTTTTAAATTTTAAGTAAATATTTATTTGGCAACACAACAGCCTACTTATCTACTTAAGTCAGAAATTTGAATCGTATCATCTCCCATATTATTTCTTATAAGATTTAAGAAAACCAATAAAATAGAAATGCTATCAAAATATTAGTCCTTAGTGTTGAACTTCTATTTTAAGCATTCAAATAAATATCATTTTTAGCACACTTCCTTTCCCGACAATATAATCTATTACGATTAATTTTGGTCATTCAATTTATATCAAAAAAATATTTGTAATTTGTCTGCTTATTTTAAATTCAAATGAGCAAAATCATTTCTCCTTTTACCAGGGCACAATTGCTTCCACAGGAAGAAACCTTAGAGATTTTCAGAAAAAAAGGAGATCTTTTTATAGGTATTCCAAAAGAAACTTATTTTCAGGAAAAGCGCGTGTGCTTAACCCCTGACGCCGTATCTGCCTTGGTATCCAACGGTCATCGTGTTATGGTCGAAGCAGGCGCTGGCGATGGGGCTAATTTTAAAGATAGAGCCTATAGTGAAGCTGGCGCAGAAATCACGAAAGACACTGCCAAAGTGTACTCCTGCCCTATTATTTTGAAAGTTGAACCGCCTTCTCTCGACGAAATTAAGCTTATTAATCCCCAGACTTTATTAATTTCAGCGCTACAATTAAAAACACAAAATAAAAAATATTTCGAAACTTTGGCCACCAAGCGAATTACTGCTTTGGCTTTTGAGTTTATTAAAGACGAAGACGGCTCTTACCCTGCCGTGAGATCTTTGAGCGAAATAGCGGGTACAGCCTCTATTCTTATTGCTGCCGAATTATTATCGAATATTAATGGTGGCAATGGATTGATGTTTGGAAATATTAGTGGTGTTCCACCAACCGAAGTGGTGATAATTGGCGCCGGTACAGTTGGTGAATTTGCCGCACGCTCCGCCATTGGTTTAGGTGCCAATGTCAAGATTTTCGATAATTCCATTACAAAACTCAGGTCGGTCCAATCCAACTTAGGCCGCACACTCTACACATCTACGATACAGCCGAAAAATTTGATCAAAGCCTTAAAACGTTGCGATATTGCCATTGGTGCAGTACGAGGATCAAACAGAGCCCCCATTGTAGTTACTGAAGCCATGGTAGATTGCATGAAAACTGGCGCCGTTATTATTGATGTCAGCATTGATATGGGCGGTTGTTTTGAAACGAGTGAAGTCACTACCCATGATAAACCCACTTTTGAACATAACGGTATTGTTCATTATTGTGTACCAAATATCCCTGCGCGCTATTCTCGATCAGCCTCTGTATCAATAAGTAATATGTTCACACCTTACTTATTAAAGATTGCTGAAGACGGCGGTATTGAAAATGCCCTCCGTTTTGATCGCGGTTTAAAAAATGGATTGTACTTTTACCACGGTATTTTAACAAACAAATCGGTGGCCGATTGGTTTGATTTAAAATATAGTGACGTCAATCTTTTAATTTTTTAATAATGAAATTTATCCATCGTTTAGGCTATTATTTAGGTGGCTTTTCTATCGGTTTAATTATTTTGGCTTTTTTCTTAAGTGGAAAAAAAACATCTTGTGCTTATAGTCCTAATGCAAGGACTACAAAAAGCATTTCTGAAAAACAAAAATCATATTCAGAAGAAGCACTATCAGCCATGCGATCATTTGAAATGGACACGATTATAGTTGCTGATATGATTAAACATGGCTCAGTCAATTTCTCAGAAAGTGATACCAAATCCGAAGCATGCAAAACTTATATTGTTAGAAATAAATATAAAGATCAAGAATTCAGATTGCAGATTAAAAGCTGTGATTCTTTAGCAACTATTGAATCTATCGTCCCTCATAAAAACAAATGAGCCACAGGCAATACCCGTGGCTCAATCCATGATTTTTATCAATATTCTTACCTTAATATCACTTTCTTGGTTATTATCCTTTCGTTGTCGATCAATTGCAATAAATAGATTCCCGACGCAAAATCTGATAGATTAAGTGTTTTGGTATACCTCTGCTGATCACTTTTATTAATGATTTCTTTATAAAGAGATTTACCCGAAAGATCATATAAATGAATACTTGACAAATTGGTCAAACCAGAAATTTTGATATGAATCTCACCGTCCGTAGGATTTGGGTGAATCATAAACTCTAGAGCAACAGAATCCTCTATAATTTGGCTCTCGAGATCTATCACTTTTACCATCACATTGGCGGTATCTGAATCTAAAGCGTGATATACCATTACGGAGTACTCTGTGTCTGACTTTGGGCTTACCGTAATACTCTTTGTAGTTTCCCCTGTGCTCCATAAGAACTCGCTATTTTTAGGACCAGTTGCAGTTAAAACGGTCGTTTCGTCACGTGTAATGGTAACATCACTACCAGCATCAGCGATTATTTTTTCAAAGACATTTACCTTTACCGACCTTTGAGCTGAACACTTATTGACATGCCCCGTAACACTGTAGGTTTTAGTAAGATTAGGACGCACAGCAATATTAGGTTGCGTAGCACCATTGCTCCATTGATAAGTTTTGGCCCCAGTGGCTGATAAGGTTATAAATTCCCCTTCAAGGACAGTCGCTTCCGAACCATTTTTAATTGCAACATCAGGAAGAGGGCTTACATTAACAACCACTTCATCTGTATCAGAAGCGTCACCAACATAGGCGGTAACAGAATATTTAGCCGTAGCCTCTGGACTCACAGTAATACTTGCAGTCCTAGCCCCTGTATTCCATAAATAAGTGTCCCCTCCACTAGCAGTTAAGGTCACCTCAGAACCTGCGCAAACATCCTTATTTCCACCACCATGTGCCACTACTCTTGAAGAATTTAGCACCGTAACTTTTACGGTGCTTGTCGCCTCACAGCCATTTTTTGTTCCTGTTACTTTGTAAGTTCTCGTTGCCGTGGGACTCACTTTAATACTTGCACTGGTAGCTCCTGTGTTCCAACTATAACCACTCGCTCCTTTGGCTGTTAATGTCGTGCTTTCTCCTAATTTGATCGTTACATTCTTGCCAGCATCAACTATCGGAGGTAAATTGACTGTTACAGTCACTTTTGCGGTCTCTGAATTGCTACCGGTACTATCGGAGACCGTAACTGTATAAGTGGTCGTCTTATTTGGTGCTACCTTGATCTTTGCAGTTGTCGCTCCTGTATTCCAAAGGTAAGTAGAACCTCCTGTGGCAGTTAAAGTTGTAGAACTTCCCTGGCAAATGGTTTGATTCTTTCCAGCATTAGCATCTAAAGTTACTTTTGAAGAGTCAATAACTATAACTTTGACAGTAGCTGTGGCCACACACTCATCATCATTTTTTCCCTGTACGGTGTAGGTCGTAGTTGTTTTAGGACTCACGGTAATGCTCGAACTCTTGACTCCCGTGTTCCAGCTATAGAATTTTGACCCGGTAGCTTTTAACGTTGTACTTTCTCCTAAATTAATCGTAGTTTCTTTTCCAGCGTATAGTGTAGGAAGAGGGTTTACCCTTACAATAACATCATCTGTAGCAAAGTTTTTGCCAGTACTATCGTAGGCTGTTACTGTATACGTCTTTGTTGCATTTGGAGATACGCTTATAGTTGCTGTTCTTCCTCCAGTGCTCCAAAGATAAGTTGAGCCTCCGGTGGCAGTTAGACTTGCACTGCTACCTTGACAAATGCTCTGGTCTTCACCAGCGTTCGCATCTACAGTTACTTCCGAAGAAGCAATAACAACAACTTTTACAGTAGCTGTGACCTCGCACTCATCATCGTTTTTTCCTTGTACGGTGTAGGTCGTAGTTTTTTTAGGACTCACGGTAATGCTCGAACTCTTGATTCCCGTGTTCCAGCTATAGTATTTCGCTCCGGCAGCGGTTAACGTTGTACTTTCCCCTGAATTGATGGTAACATCTTTTCCAGCACTCACCTTAGGCAATAAATTGACGGTTACTATTACTTCATCAGTATCTGAATTTTTACCCGTGGCATCATAAACTTTTACAGAGTACGTGGTTGTTTCTTTTGGAGAAACTTTAATACTCGCAGTTTTCTCACCTGTGCTCCAAAGATAGGTCGAGCCTCCTTTTGCAGTTAGAGTTGCACTATTACCTTCACAGATATTCTGATCTTCACCAGCATTTGCGGTAACGCCAACAGTATTTGAAACGGTAACTTTAACCGTGCTGGTTGCCTCACAACCATTTTCGATTCCAGTTACTGTGTAGGTCATTGTTGACGTGGGACGTACCTTAATAGTTGCTCCAGTGTCACCCGTGCTCCACTTATAAATAGAAGCGCCTGTTGCCGTTAACGTCGTAGTCTCTCCTGAATTGATTGAAACATTGCTCCCCGCACTTACTTTAGGCAGAGGATTAACTTTTACAACCACATCATCCTTGTCAGGATTTTTTCCAGTGCTATCATAAGCTGTAACGGTGTATGTTGTTGTTTGGTTTGGGCTAACGGTAATGCTTGCTGTTTTGGCTCCGGTACTCCAGAGATAAGTGGAGCCTCCTGTTGCAGTTAGGATTGTACTTGATCCTTCGCAGATTTCAGTATCTTGGCCAGCGTTGGCTTTAACACTGGCCTCTATCGAGAAAAGGGTAACGGAATCGGAGGCTTCGCAATTATTTGAGATGCCGACAAC